>JAQYVQ010000188.1 GCA_030145435.1 Syntrophobacteria bacterium
GTCTTTGCCTACCTGCTCAATGATCCTATCGAGCTCTGAGGACATAGGAAAAACCTCCTCGCCTTTCCATTCACTCGCGGTCGCACCCCGTGGCGTTTCCAATCTTGCCGCTGTACTCGAGTCGGGCTTTTTCGATCTCATGGAGGGGAAATTCGAACCGTTCCCCTTCGGTATCTTCCAGCTCGAGAACCCCCTGTTCACACCGGAGGATCCTACCCTTGAAATTCCTCCTTCCGGCCAGAGCCTCTCGCGTTTTGACTCTTGCCTTCTCCCCGCAGAATCGTTGAAAGTCGGATTCCTTCTTCAGCACCCTGTCCAGACCTGGCGAGGAGACTTCCAGAAAGTACCTCTGTGGAATAACATCTTCCACCTCGATCAGATCTCCGATTTGATGGCTGATGAACGCACAATCATCCAGCTTCACACCTCCCGGCTTATCGATGAAAACTCGAAGCACCCACCGCCCGGCTTCCAGGCGGTACAAGACGTCAACGAGCTCCATCCGGTTCCGCTCGAGGATCGGACGAATCAAATCCTCTATGTCCCTCTGGACGATCTTGCGATCCATGCTTGTCGTTCGCCTCGAGGCAAGATCACGCAAGGGACCCCGGGCACCCCTTCTGCCGCCAAAACAGAGCACTCGCCTCATACAAAAAAAGCGGGCGGGGCCCACTTTCCAAGAAGCAGAAATAATCATCTTATTTTATAATGAGTTGAAAGAAAAAAAGCAAGTCGAGATTTTCTTCTCCCCCGGGACACCCTGCCTGGCTCAGGGAGGGGTGGGGACTTTCTCTCCGATTTCCTCTTCTGTGGCCTTCTCGCCCGCAGCCGGATCGGCGTCTGAAAAGGTGTACACCTTCTCTCCTTCATGGGTGTAGCCGTACTCCTCTCGTGCGACTTTCTCCATGTAGGCAGGGCTGTTGCGCAACAGGTAAACCTCTTTCTCCAAGGCCTGGTTCTGGAGTAGCAAACCCCTGTTCTCTGCCTCCAGTTGCCTCAGGGACCCCCGGAGTTTCAGGAACCCTACGGCCCCTTGAGGCCCGGAAAAGGCGCTCCACAAGAAGACGCAGGCGAGCCCCAGGAAAAGACTCCAGAGGACATACTCGCCCCTGGGCGCTCTCCCGACAACCTGTCTCAGGGCCCTTGCCATCTCCTGGAAGCGGGTTTGGAGCCCCTCGCGCAGCATCCCTCTCAAAGCGGAAGCCCTTTCTACGTCCTCCGGGATGGACTGTTCGAATCGTCTTGCAGGAAACGCCCTGGGTCTGCCAGGAACCTCTCCTCCGGAATCCTCTCCTCCTGCCCGGACTCGAGGTCCCGCAGTACGAGAAGGCCTTGTTTCAACTCGTCGGGTAGCAGCAAGACGACCCTCTTCGCTCGCAGCCGGGCTCCCTCGCGCAGGGCGCCCTTCAGCTTCTTGGCGTTCAACACCAGGTCGCAGTAGAAGCCTTGCTTGCGCAACTGCTGAACGGTGCGAAATGCCTGCACCCTTTCCTCCTGCGAAAAGGGAACCAGAAAGAAGTCGATCCTCCTGGAAAGCCCGGGCAACAGTCCCTTTTCCTGGAGGATTTCTTGTATCACCACATCGCCGAACCCGAGCCCGGCGGACGGAAGCGGACCGGCCCCGAAGAGCTCCAGGAGGCTGTCGTAACGGCCGCCTCCGAAGACGGCTCGAAACGTCCCCTCCCGGTCGAAGCACTCGAAGACGATGCCGGTGTAGTAGGGCAAGCCCCGAACGATGGAGGGGGAAAATTCGCAGTAGTCCCGAACCCCATAGGCCTCCAGGTAGCCGAACAGCGTCCGCAGGTCCTCCACGGAGGCAGTCGGGAGGCCCTTCTGCTCGAGCAATTCGTAGAAAGGGTCGAACGTATTCTCGTCGAGCAGCGAGAAGAGGGCTCGGATGGTCGATTCCGGCACCCCCTGTGCCTCCATGAGCTTCCAGAGGGTCTCGTCCGGTTCCTTTCCACGTTTGTCGATGATGCCGAACACCCCGGTCCAACTCTCTTGCGCTATGTCCAAGCCCTCCAACACGGCCCCCATCAACCCGCGATGGCTGATTCGAACCACCACGTCCTTCGCTGAGAGCCCCAGCCCTCCCAACGCATCCAGGGCGACCGCCAGGAGTTCCGCTTCCGCCGTTACCTCGGGAACACCGACAACGTCGAGGTTCCACTGGTAGTGCTCTCTCTTTCTTCCCTTGGACATACGCTCATACCGAAAGCATTGAGCGATGGAGAACCATTTCAACGGCTTGGCCAGGGCACCTCCTTTTGCGGCGATCATCCGTGCAAACGTGGGGGTCATCTCCGGACGCAAGGCCATCCGACGGCCCCCTTTGTCCGTGAAGTTGAAGAGCTGGCTTACGATCTCCTCGCCCGATTTCAGGATAAAAAGCTCTTCCTGCTCGACGACTGAGCTGCTGTATTCCTCAAAGCCGTAGCGTGTCGCACTTTCACGCCAACGGGAGAAGAGCCAGTTCCTTGTCCGCATCTGGTCCGGGTAGAAATCCCGCATTCCACGTGGCGGTAATCCTTGCATCTCTTTCTATCCCCATCTTAGGAGGCTGTCCGGTGCATCTCTCTGCATTTCGTACAACTTCATGTACTTGACCAGAACATAGAGGGAGGAGTACAGGCTCACGGCGAACCCGTAGAAGCCGTCCCGCCATCCCTTCTGGAAGAGATAGCTCTTCACGAAATAGCCTGCAGGCCGCAACAGGAACATGCTCGGCATGTTCCAGAACCGAACCCTCTTCCCCTCCTCCCGCAGTCGTCGCGCTTCCATGGAAGTGTACAGGTTGAATTTCCGAAAATAATGCTCAATGTCATCGTAACTGTAGTGGATGATGTCGTTGCGCAAGGTCTCCGTCTTCCCATCCAGGATCAGTCGTTCATGCACCGGGAGGTCCCACCTGGCTCGGGTCTTGTCGAACACGCGGACCTGGTACATGGGATACCACCCGCACCCCCTGATCCATTTGCCCCGGAAGAAAGACCTCGTAGCCGCATAGTACCCATCCGCGCCGTCTTCCCGGGCCAGTGCCTCCCGGATCTCGCTTGCCAGGTCTTCGGAGATCACTTCGTCCGGGTCGACTTTCAGGACCCATCGGTTACGAGCCCGTTCGTTTCCCAGGTTTCGATTGTATGCAAAGCCCTTTCGGATGTCCCCCGTTTCGATCTTCTCTGTGTATTTCCTCACGAGCGTAAGGGTCTGGTCCGTGGACCCCGTGTCCACGATCACGATCTCATCGACCCAATGCAGCGACCCAAGGCATCGATCGATGTTCTTTTCTTCGTTCTTCGTCAAGAGAACGGCGGATATCTTTTTCATCGGAAGAGCGTCTCGCATCGACGGAAGACAACTCAGGAACGGGCCGTTCCGGCAGGCAAAAACCCAGGCCCCGCGGGCTTCTTTTCCCCGGGGAACCGTAACAGGAAGAAAGAATCCATGTCAACTTCCCGCGGCCTCTCCCCCCAGATGCCCCACACACACCCCACGACCAGGGGGTGCCCGTTTGACTTCGTTTCCTGGGGTCCGATAAAAGGACTTGGGTGAAACGAAACAACACGCGACGCGGGACACCATGAAAGAACATCGAGAAACGTCTTCCCCGGCAGAACCTTCGATCACCCTTCGAATCGTCCTCCTCTGCGCTCTTTCGGCCGTCCTCTACGGACTCGCTTCTCCAAGGCCCAATCTCCACTTCCTCTGTTGGGTGCTCTTGATCCCCCTGCTCGAAGCGTTGGACGGCCTTCGGCTGCGACGCGGTTTCCTGACGGGATGGTTGTGCGGCACGATGATGCATCTGCTCTGCTTCTACTGGGTCATCGGAACGGTTCAACGGTACAGCAACCTTGACATCTGGCTGAGCATCCTGGTCTGGATCCTGTTCGCAATCTATTCGGGACTCGCCTTCGGTCTGATGGCTTCCCTCTTCCTCTTCCTCCGAACGGGACGATCCATTCCGGACGTCCTCCTCCTTCCCGTCTGCTACACGGCCATGGAATTCGCCTTCCCCTTCGTCTTCCCGTGGCACCTGGGAGGAGGCTTTTACCGCGTGGTGCCGGTCATCCAGATAGCCGACCTCGCCGGCGTGTACGGGGTCACCGCCCTCGTCGTCGCCGTCAATGCGGGTCTGTGGGAACTCCTCGGCTTCTTTCGCCGAAAGAGGGCCTTTCCGTGGTTCTCCTTTTCGACGGCCACCGCCCTGGTTGCCGCCACCCTGTTTTACGGTTCCTGGCGAATCGCTGCTGTTGAACAGCAACGGCAAGCCGCCCCGGACCTGGATGTAGGGCTCGTTCAGGCCAATGTCCTCATCGAGGAAAGGCGCTCGCGCATCCAGCAGGAGGATATCTGGCGTCGCTACCGGCGCCTTTCGGATGAGGCAGTCCACCGGGGAGCGCAGTTGATCCTCTGGCCGGAGTCGGCCGTTCATTTCGCCTATCGTCCCGAGGCCGGAGCCTACTCGTCCAGCGGTTTTCTGAGGAAGTTCGTCCGTTCCCTGGACCGCCCGCTGCTCTTCGGCTCCTGGGCGGTCGAGCAGGGCAGCCCACGCAACCGGGCGTACCTGCTCGGGCCGGACGGGAGTCTCGCCGGACGGTATGACAAGGTGAAACTGCTTGCCTTCGGCGAGTACATGCCCTTCTCCGACTGGATCCCTCAACTCAAGGGGTTGGTGAAAGGGGTCGGCGATTTCCGGCCCGGGGAGAAGATCGAGCCCCTGTGCTGGGAGAATAACTGTTTCGGGGTCCTGATCTGTTTCGAGGCGATCCTGAAGCCCATTTCAAGGGAATTTGTGGACAAGGGCGCGGAATTCCTCGTGAACATCACGAACGATGCCTGGTTCGGCGACACGAGTTGTCCGGAGCAGCACCTCATGCTCTCCGCATTCCGTGCCGTGGAGAATCGCACCTGGCTCGTGCGGGTGGCCAACACGGGAATCAGCGCCTTCGTCGACCCGGTGGGTCGTATTCTCCACCGAACGGCCGTCTTCGAACAAGCGGTCCGAGTCTGCCGCATCGACCGGATGAAGGGCTCCTCTTTCTACGGAAAATGGGGCGACTGGCTCCCCCTCTCCTGCCTGGCCCTTCTGGGTCTCCTGGGGGTGGGTCGTCTCGTACAGCGGGCAAGGGGTAGAGAGGTTCCCTGAGTCCCTTTTCACTCGTCCTCGTCCTCGTCCTCGTCCTCGAAATTGGGCACGGCGGCGCGGGGAGGCTACTCGCTGGCTGTTCGCCCATCCAGCAACACCCTGTCTTTCCATCAACTCATGTGCGTCAAGAAGGCGCGCCGGACATGATCGAGGACGAGGACGAGGAGGAGGACGAGGACGATATCCCCGTTACGGCGGCAGATGCCGCCCGAATCCATCCACCAGATACCCCGCGGCCTCTTTCTCACAGTTCCCGAAGAAGTGATCCGCCCCTTCCAGGATCTTCCAGTTCACTTCGTTCGGCAATTCCGAGCAGAGGGACTCTTTCCCCTCCGTCGGGCAGAACGCGTCCTGGCTTCCTGAAACGACGAACAGCGGCGCGCTGAGATCCTTGAGAAACGAGAAGGGGTACATGGCCACGGGGGGCGCGACGGCCCCCACGCAACGAACCCGGGCATCCCGGGTTGCGGCGCGAAGCCCCACCCATGCACCGAAAGAGTACCCGAGGACTCCCAGGCCGAAACCTTTCGTTTCGGGCAACGCCTCGAGCCAGTCGAGCACCCCCAGCACGTCCAGTATTTCCCCCTCCCCATCCTCGTGTCGCCCCCCGCTGGAGCCTACCCCACGGAAGTTGAAGGCCACCGCCACATAGCCGCGTTCCACAAAGGCATCGCAGAGGGCCCAAACCACATTGTTGTCCATCGACCCTCCGTATTGGGGGTGGGGGTGACAGATTACCACGCCCGGCCCGGTCGATGTCTGCTCGTCACAGCCCAGCTTCGCCTCAAGGGAAATCTCCCCCACCGGGATTTTCACATCTCTAACCTGAACCGTCATACCTCTCCACCTCTCCAACGCTCTGAGTTCGTGTTCATACTCTCCTACCACAGTCCCTAATTTCCGGGCAACCGATGGAGAGTCCTTGCGAAAGGGGGCAAGTCTGTTGACCCCTTTCGCAGGCTGAAGCGGGCTCACGATCTTAAGCCAATGGCGGAGGAGCCCGCCACACGCACGGCCGCGGGTTTGACAGAATTCGATTCGCAGCAGATGATCGTCTTAGGGATGCTGGTTGTTGAAGGTTGGCTATTAGCTATTAGCTTTTAGCTGTTAGCACCCAACCACGCCCCCACCAGAACAATCAATCATCCTCGTCCTCGAACCCGGGCACGGGCATGCACGCGGGGTGGTGGCTGGACGCTAATAGCTAATGGCTAACGGCTAACAGCCAATAGGCGTCTTGTTCAAAGCCCAGTACAGCGTCAAGAAAAGGAATCCGCCGAATGCCCGTACAAAGATCCTTTACCGTCGATGACGTCATTCTCCTGCTGCCCCCTCCAACCGAAATGGATGTCGAGTGGATCGGCCAGGAGGAGGTCATCCACCAGCTCCTGGCGGCCTGGATGGTTCTCGACGAGAAGGATCTTCCCCTGAACCCTCGGTTGGTGGGAAACCCGGGGATGGGGAAGACGACCTGCGCGTACGCTGCGGGCCTGCGAATCGAGAAGCCGATCTATCTATTTCAGGCCACCGTGGATACCCGGCCCGAGGATTTGATCGTCATGCCCGTCCTCGGCCCAAAACAGGAGGTCCAGTACATGGCCTCCACGATCGTGGCGGCCACGGTCAACGGCGGCGTCTGCATTCTGGACGAGGGAAACCGGATGAACGAGAAGTCGTGGGCGTCCCTGGCCCCGCTGCTGGATCACCGCCGGTATCTGGAAAGCATGGTAACGGGCATCAAGATCCCTGCGCACCCGGATTTCCGATTTGTCACGACCATGAACGAGGATGCCTCGACGTACGATCTGCCGGAATACATCCACTCCCGTCTGCAACCCCAGATCCACATAGACTTCCCGGAAGAGGACGAAGAGCGAGCCATCCTGAAGGCGAACATCCCGTTCGCAGAAGAAGAGATCCTGACCTATGTTCTCGCCTTCCTCGCCCGGGCCCATCAAGCGGACGAGCGATACACCGTTCGTGACGGAATCAACATCGTCCGGTATGCAATGAAACTGCTTCATCGGGAAGAGGGAACCCCCAGCCAGATGTTCGAGAAGGCCCTTCGCCTGATCCTTGGCGAGGAGGCAATGCCCTATGTCGGTGTCTGACCCCTGGACGATTCCGTGGGGCAATCTCTCCTGCCTGCCCGTCTGCCACTACCGACTCGAGTTCGCCGAGTTGGTGCGCGCTCAATTCGCAGAGGACCCTCCCGACTGCCTTGCCCTCGAGTTGCCTTCCCATCTGGCAGACGCGTATAAGCGCGCGATCTCGCGCCTTCCGGAGGTATCGATTCTTCTGTTCGAAGACGCTTCCGGACAGACCGTCTACTTGCCCGTAGAACCCGTGGATCCCTTCGCAGAAGCTGCCCGATCCGCCCTGGAACTGGGGATCCCGGTGCATCTCGTGGACATCAACCTGGAAGAAGCCTACCCTCCCTTTCGCGACCCTGTTCCCGACCCGTATGCCCTCCACGAGATCGGTCCGAAGCTCTACTACGAGGCATTTCGAACCATCTGGCAGGAGAAGCTCAAGGACCACCCCCTGGACATCCGCAGAGAGCAGGGCATGGCCGCCCACCTGCAGGGCCTCCTCGGCAAGCATTCCAAGGTCCTCTTCGTCTGTGGAATGATCCATGCCGAAGGCGTGATCAAACGACTCGACCAGCCCCAGGCGACGCCACTGCATCGGGTGCACTCACCGCCCTTTCAGGTCTTTCACCTGCACCCCTCCTGTCTCGACGAGGTGATGGCAACCTTCCCCCTACTCAGCGCCCTTTACGAAACCCGAAGGAAGGGGCTTCCTCCCGAACCTGAAAGGGACCGTTTCACGCTGCGAAGGAGTTTCCGTATCGAATCCCGCCCATTCGCATTGTACGGGAAGGAGGACGCCGTTTACGACGAAAGGGCCGCTCTCGAAGGCTCCCTCGCATGGATTGCCCGCCGCGCAGGCCTTGGAGAGGAGAGTGACGACCCACCAGGGCCCATCGACCGGAACCGGGCACTCTATTTTCTCCTCGAAGAGGCGGGCAGACATTACAGAGACGAAACGGGAGAGCAGGTAAAGGGCTGGCAGAAGCGGGTTTTCTGGAAATTCGTGAGAAACTATGCGCTCGTGCACGGTCTCCTGCTGCCCGAATTCTACCACCTCCTCGTGGGTGCACGGTCCAGTGTGGATGACAACATGTGCTACAGTCTCTGGCGACTGGGTGGGTTCTACCCCTGGCAGGCGGAGTCCTCCAATGTGCCCACCTTGACGGTAAAGGGGGAGGAGGTCTGGCTCGGGACCCGCCGGATCCACGTCCGGAGGTGGCTGCCCAGAAAGAAACAGCGCCTGCAGGGCGTGCTGCGCAAACATCGTAAGCGGGAGAGATATCCGGGGGAGTGGCTCGAGAGCTTTGACGGGAGCGCCCTTTGCTCCTACCCGCCCGAAGACCTCGTCGTGGAGGATTACGGTCGCTTCCTGCGAGAACAATGGCGACACATACTGAAGGACGAGCACAACCCGTCCGAGCCGTTTGTCACGTCTTTTCTCGACGGCATCGACATTCGAGAGACGATCAGGAAATGGCACGAAAAGCGCATCTATGTCAAGAATCGGGAGGCGTCAAGAGGGGGTTCGGGTGCGGTGGTCGTCATCTTCGATGAAGACGAAAAGGATGATCAATACCCCTACCGGATGACCTGGCTGGGAGAGCATGAACAGGAATCCGACATGGCATTCTATGCAACCTCTCCCGAGGAGAACATCGTGGGCCCGGGTATGTGTCGATGCGAGTATGGGGGATTCCTGATGACCTACCCGCCGCGCAGGCTCTACGATGTGTGGCAGGATCCTGACTACCGCTTCCTGCAATCCAAGGCCGAGGTTCTCCTCGCGGCGGCCCTGGACTATTCTCTGGAGAGGCAGGTCGTCTACGTGGCTTCCCGTCCACCACGTTCCATCATGCGAACCCTTGCCGAGAGGCTTCGACGGCAAATCGTCTATATCCCGAAGGGCGCGCTCTCCCCATCCCGACTGAAGAGGACCCGCGTCTTCCACATCCTGAGCGGGCATGACAAACGGGACGGGGCCAAAGACTTCATCGTCTGAGGGGTCGACTTCCTACTTCTGTTCCTGTTCCTTCTCGTACTCGGCTACGATCGCCTTGTGTACAAGCGGCGGCACGATGTCGTAGTGATCGAATTCCATCGTGTAGGAACCCTCTCCCCCGGTCATGGACTTCAGCCCGGCCTGGTAGTTCTGAACCTCTCCCAACGGGATCAGCGCCTGGACCACGGCCAGGTTGCCCTCGCTGCCGCTCGTGAGGATCCGCCCGCGCTTTCCGTTGAGATCCCCCATCACATCGCCCATGTTTGCCTGCGGGACGACAACTTCCAGTTTCACGATCGGCTCGAGGAGGACGGGATTGCATAGGAGCACCGCCTTCTTGAAGGCCTCCCGGCCTGCGATCTGGAAGGCGATGTCCTTCGAGTCCACCGGGTGTGTCTTGCCGTCCACGAGCGTGACCCGCACATCCACGACGGGATTGCCCGCGAGCACCCCCTCCGCCATCTTGCTCTGAACGCCCTTGTCCACCGACGGGCGGAAGGTCTGGTCGATCACACCGCCGAAGATCTTGTCCGCGAACTCGTATCCGGCCCCTCGTTCCCGGGGCTCCAAATCGATGAAGACCCTCGCAAACTGCCCCGCGCCACCCGTCTGTTTCTTGTGCGTGTACTCCACGTACTTGGCGCTCTTTGTGATCGTCTCCATGTAGGGGATCTTGGGGGGGGTTGTTTCAACCTCGACCTTTCGTCTCCTCTTGATCTTCTTCAACATCAACAAGAGGTGAACATCCGACATTCCGCTCAGAACGAGGTCGCCGGTCTGCGCGTCCGCCCGTACGGCAACCGTTCGGTCGTCCGCAACGAGTTCTTTCAGGGCCGTACTGATCTTCGTTTCGTCCCCTCGGCTCTTCGGCCGGACCGCCAGGGAACACATGGGCGTCGGAAACTTGATTTCCGGGAGCGTGATCTTCGTCTTGTCATCGGTCAGGGTATCCCCGGCCAGGATGTCCTCCACCTTGGCCACGGCCACGATGTCTCCGCACACCCCCTGTTCGACCGGATTCTGTTCCTTCCCACAAATCTTCAACAACCCCCCTATTCGTTCACTCTTTCCCGAGCGACGGTTCACGAAGGAGGTGTTGGAATCAAGGCTACCGGAAAGGACCCTCAGGTACGATATTCGGGTCACGAACTCGTCGGCAATGGTCCTGTATACGAAGCCCACGAACCCATTGTCCGGGTCCAGCACGACCTCTTCCTCCCCTGCCATCCCCTTCCGCTCGACCTCGTTCGGGTTCGGCGCAAAGGTCGCTAGAAAATCAAGCGTCTCCTCCAGCCCCACCTGTGGCTCCCCGGCGGCAACCAGCACAGGGAAAAGCACCCTCTTCAACATGGCCTTGGTGAAGGTGGACCGGAAGACCTCGTCGGAGATTTCCTCTCCTTCGAGGTACTTCTCCATCAACGCGTCGTCCGCTTCCACGACCGCCTCGCTCAGGCTCTCATTCAAGGAAGACACTTCCTCCGGCGCTCCGTCCGGAGGCTCCACCACGGAGAATACCTTGCTAAAAGAGGAGGCCGATCCATCCGGCCACAGGGCGGGGATGCAACGATCCCCGAAGAGTTCCTGGATCTCGGCAAGGGTCTTCGCGTAGTTTGTGTTCTCGGCGTCAAGCCTCGTAATCGCAAAGCAGCAGGGCAAACCGAGCTTCTCCGCTTCTTGCCAGATCTTGCGTGTGTTCACCTTGACTCCGCTCGTGGCATCCACGCAGATCAGGGCACACTCTACGGCACGAAGGGCAGTAAGCATGTCGCCCACGCAGTCCGACGATCCGGGGACATCGAGGACATTGAAGGCCACGTCTTTGTAGGAGAAGGAGAGTGTTGAACAGGAGAAGGACTTCCCCCCTTCCCTCTCATCCTGATCAAAATCGCTCGCCGTATTGCCTTCCTTGATGGTTCCCATGCGTGTCAACACGCCCACCTTGTGCAGAAACGCTTCGACGAGTATCGTCTTTCCAGCACCTTCGTGGCCGACAAGGGCAATGTTCCGGATTTTGGTGGTTTCGATACGGGCCATGAGAAAACCTCTTCGAACTGGGGTTGAAATGGACGCCTAAAGCGCACGGTGAATCGACGAACTTCCGAAAAATAATCTTTTATTATTAGCACACTTGCGGCGCACTGTAAAGTTAGCGCCCAATCGCTGTTTGAGTCTATCCGGTGGCCGTGCAAGAGAATAGCTCTTGGCTGTAAGCTGTTAGCTATTAGCCCACCCCGCCCCCATTTTGGGCGCGTCCTGTTGGGGCGTGTGGTTGGGAGCTAACAGCTAAAAGCTAACGGCTAACAGCCAGGTTCGACAGGACGAGGACGAGCGGTCGAGCTTAATGCTCCCCAAGAAACGGCACAAACCGAACCGGGAGAACCGCACGCTTGGAGATGGAACCGTCGCGGCCCTTCTCGATGAGCGTCAACTGCTGTACCTGATACCTCCCACCCACCGGAATGCACATCCTGCCGCCCGGCTTGAGTTGCTGCAGTAAGGGAGGGGGAATCTCGCGGGGAGCGGCTGTCACGATAATCGCGTCGAAGGGGGCATGTTCATTCCATCCGAGATATCCGTCACCGCGCCTCACCCGGATGTTCTTGTATCCGAGTGACTTGAGCCGGGCGCCGGCCTCCTGCGCCAGAGCAGGGCTGATTTCCACGGTGAACACTCGGCCGACGAGCCCTGCCAGTACGGCCGCCTGGTACCCGGACCCGGTCCCGATCTCGAGAACCCGATCCCCGGGCTTCAATTGCAGCAGTTCGGTCATCAGGGCCACGATGTAAGGCTGGGAGATCGTCTGCCCCTGCCCGATCGGAATCGGATGATCGTCGTATGCCTCGTCCCGATACTCACCGGGCACGAAGCAGTGGCGGGCCACCCCCCGCATGGCCCGCAGCACGGAGCCGTCCTTGACCCCACGAGCCTGGATCTGCTCACGGACCATCTTCTCCCGTTCTTTGGCATATCGCTCCGGGCGGCAACCCGGAGTGTCTTCGGACGCAAACGCCTCCTTGGCGCAGAACCCCAGGACGAGGAACAGGCCTGCCCAAAGAATACGAAGCATCCGGGTGTTCACCCAGGCACCTCCTTCGCCGGAGTCCCACCGGGGGGGGAATGGCTGGGAGCTAATACCTAATAGCTAATACCTAACAGCCATCTTTTCACAGAGACAGCTGGTAAAAGGCACTCAGGCCCGCATAGGACGACTGGGCACCCAGTTCCTCCTCGATGCGGAGCAACTGGTTGTATTTCGCAAGCCGATCGCTCCTCGAGGCGGATCCTGTCTTGATTTGCCCTGCGTTTGTGGCGACAACCACGTCCGCAATCGAGGCGTCTTCGGTTTCTCCACTGCGATGGGAAACCACCGCTGTGAACCCTGCGCGCTGTGCCATGGAAATCGCATTCAGGGTCTCTGTCAGTGTGCCGATCTGGTTGAGCTTGATCAGGATGGAATTCGTGATCCCTTCTCGAATCCCCCTTCCGAGCCGCTTCGTGTTCGTCACGAACAGATCATCTCCGACGATTTGTATCTTGTCCCCGAGACGCTCGGTCATCTCCTTCCAACCTTTCCAGTCGTCCTCCGCATGCCCATCTTCGATGCTCAGGATCGGATATTCATTGACCAGAGCCTCGTAGTAGTCCACCATCTGCTTGGACGTCAGCGACTTCCCCTCCGCCTTCAACTCGTATCGCTTCTTTTTCGCGTTATAGAACTCAGTCGCCGCCGGGTCGAGTCCGAGAAAAATGTCCCGGCCTGCCTTGTATCCGGCCTTCTTGATCGCCTCCATGATCACGGCCAGGGCCTCTTCGTTGCTTCCCAGGTCAGGCGCAAACCCGCCTTCATCCCCGACAGAGGTGGCGTATCCCTTCTTCTTCAGGACCTCCTTCAGCCGGTGAAAGACCTCTGCCCCCATCCGCAAGGCCTCTCGAAAGCTCTCTGCACGGACGGGGAGGATCATGAACTCCTGGAGATCCACGTTGTTGTCCGCGTGCTTGCCCCCGTTCAGTACGTTCATCATCGGCACGGGCAACAACTTGGCGTTGGTCCCCCCCACGTATCGATAGAACGGAAGGTCGAGGGACTGTGCAACCGCCTTGGCAACAGCCAGCGAAACCCCAAGAATGGCATTCGCCCCGAGGTTGTCCTTGTTATCGCTCCCATCCAGGGCGATCATCCTCTGATCGATCCAGACCTGGTCAGAACCTCGCGTGCCCAGAAGAGCGGGGGCGATCTCTTCGTTCACGTTCGAAACCGCCTTTAGAACTCCCTTGCCCTGGTAGCGTTTCATATCTCCGTCTCGCAACTCGACGGCTTCGTACCCTCCCGTGGAGGCTCCCGACGGAACCGCTGCCCTGCCCATTACGCCGCACTCCAGAACTACATCGACTTCCACGGTGGGGTTTCCACGCGAATCCAGAATCTCTCTTGCCGTGATAGATTCTATGCGGTCCATATTGGGTCTCCTTCTGTTTCCCGATTCTTCCGGGGTTAAGGTCTAATCTTCAATGACAGCACTTTCCCTTTCCGGTAGACATCGACGCGCATGGCATCGGACGCGTCCTTTTTCCCCAGGGCACTCTGAACATCCTCCAACCCTTCCACGGATCTTCTGTCCAGGCGTACGAGGATATCGCCTTTTAGCAACCCGGCCCTCTCCGCCGGCCCGTCCCGGGTAATCTCCGTCACGATGACCCCCGTCTCCTTCTCAAACCCGAAGTAACGGGCCACATCGGCAGACAGTTCCCCAGTCACGAACCCGTAGAATCGTTCCGCCGGCAGCTTGGCCGATGAGGACCCAAGGTCAACGAGCACTCCCTTCTCAACGAGCGCACGAGAAAGAAAGAGGGGCGCCCCAAACTTCAGGGCGATCGCAACGGCATCGCTCGGCCTGCTGTCCACTTCCCACGTCTTCCGGCCTGCCCGCAGGTCAAGGGTCGCATAGTAGGTATTCTCTTTCAGATCAGAGATGACCACCCGTTCCACCCTGGCATCCAACAGATCCAACATGCGCTTCATCAGGTCGTGGGTCAACGGGCGAGGCGGCGTGACGTCCTTCAACCCCAGCGAGATCGCCCGTGCCTCGCTCAATCCGATCCAGACGGGAAGACCCTTTTCCGACTCGGGGTCCACCAGGAAAAGAATGGGGGATTGGGTCTCCGGATCCACGACCACGCCCCTCACATCTACGGCGAGAAGGTCCGAATCAGAGGCCCCACAGCCTCCCAGCAAAAGAGCAGCCAATGTAACGAGGCACACAAGTCTCACATGGTGCATCCGGGTCCCCTTCTTCCTCTCAAGAATGCCTGCCAGACGGCTTCTCTTCCCATCCAAACGTCCCGATCAGGGGGACGAAGACGCAGCCGGTACCTTCCTCCCTTTGAATCTTGTTCCGCTCCTTCTTGACGGTGCATAGTGTCTGGTGGTGGGCGCTCCCGATCGGGATGACCAGCCTTCCCCCCTCTGCCAGCTGTTCCACCAAGGGGTCGGGGAGCTCCGGCGCCCCGGCCGTCACGATAATCGCGTCAAAAGGGGCTTTCTCGCGCCACCCTTCCGACCCATCCCCCACCCGGATCGAAACATTCTCATACCCCAGGCGGGAGAGCAACCCCTCCGCCCTTTCCGCCAACTCCGGAATCCTCTCGAGGGAGTAGACCTCGCGGGCGAGTTCCGCAAGAATCGCTGTCTGATATCCGGAACCGGTTCCCACCTCCAGAACACGATCGTCCGGTTCCGGCGCCGCGCACTCGGTCATCAGAGCAACCATGTAGGGCTGGGATATGGTCTGCCCCTTGCCGATGGAAAGCGGGCTGTCTTCATAAGCGTGACCGTATGAGTCCTCCGGAACAAACCGGTGCCTGGGTATCTTCTCCATGGCGGCCAGAACCCGGTGGCTCCGAACCCCTCTCTTTAGAATCTGGCGTTCCACCATCCGCTGGCGCTGGCGCTCGTAATCGGTCACGCAGCCGGTTCTCCTAGAGATCCATGACCACACGGGCGACCCATCCCCTCTTGGTCCTCCGAATCTGAACGTCGTGGTAGGTCACGGCCTTGATTTCACGCTGCCCTGCCATTCGGTTGTCCGTAAGCATCTCCCAGCCACCACGCACAACCACCCTGCAACCTCCCGCCCCCTCTTCGTCTCGCAGGACGGACAGTTCCTGAAGGTCGAGCCGCCTTCTTTCTACGGTCGCCCTGTAAAGGAGTTCCCCGAGAAGCTCTACGAGGGCCTCCTCCGGATCCTGTCCTTTGATTTCCAGTCTTTCCCCAGGGGCGGTAGCTCTACGACCCGACACGGCCGGCAGTCCCATGAGCAGGTAGAGCGACTCCACGGCGTTTCGGAAAAGCTCCTTCTCATCCTTCCCCTGTATCTCCACGCGCAGATCGGCGGTGTGGTCGAGTTCTCTGAAAGGCACCTTCCGGCTTGATTCCTTCACGGGGAAATCCGGCTTCCGTTTCAATAGGTGATTTCGAAGGAAGGCAGTTTTTTCCCGTTCCCTGCTTCTTCGACCACCTCGACTTCCCGGACCCTCGCATGCGATGGGCCCTGTTGACACCAGGCCTCGAACGTCCCGACCCTGGCAGGATCCCCTTGGACCATCGCCTCGACGCGTCCGTCCGGCAGATTGCGAACCCACCCCCTCAGCCCCAGCCTGCGAGCTTCGTCTCGGGCGTAAACACGAAAACACACGCCCTGCACCCGGCCGGATATCAGCAGTCGAATCCGTCTCTCTTGCTTCACACCCTCTCCCCTCCCCTACCTTCCAGCAGCCTTCCGTGCCCTCTGGAGTGATGATAGAAGTACCACAATTGCCTTGGTTTTACCAACGGTCGTGCAGGGTGGCCAGGGCATTTGCCCTCATTCGCTCGTCCTCGAATTCGGGCACGGGCACGCGCACGGGCACGGGCACGAAAAGAGGCATCTCTCCGCGAAATGCAGCCCCTTGACACCCTTTGCGATCATGGGTTATCTGACACGAGGGAAACAGGGACAAACTCCGGGCCTTTCCACTCGGCTCCTGAGGGAGCGGCACGTATCGAATCGCTCCCACAACCGAAAGGGGTTCATCTTGAAAACGACTCGATTCGTTCTGATCGGAACACTGGCGGCCTGCGGCATCCTGCTTGCTATCCCTGCCTTTTCTGCGGGGCCCGAGTCGGAAACCCTGTCCGCGAAAGAAATCATTACAACGGCTCGCGACAAGCAGTTCCCAAAGAATTCGGTGAGTGATCTCACCATGGTCCTGATCAACAAGAGAGGAAACGAGCGGGTCCGCAAGCTGCAGACCAAGAGGAAGGATTACGGAGACGGAGAAGCAAAGAGCGTGGCCTACTTCCTTGCGCCTGCCGACGTGAAGGGGACGGCCTTTCTGGTCTGGGAACACGCCGACAAAGCCAATGACGTCTTCATCTACCTGCCGGCCCTGAAAAAGATAAGAAGGATCGCGTCCGAACAGAAACAACAGAGTTTCATGGGGAGCGACTTCTCTTATGCGGACATGGAAAGCGACGACGTGGACGATGCGGAGCATCGCATCCTTTCCGAAGAGGACCTGGATGGCCGTCCGTGTTGGGTGATCGAATCGATCCCCAAACCGGACAGTGATTCCGAATACGGCAAGCTGACTTCGTGGGTGGGCAAGGTGGAGTTCATTCCGTACAAGGTGGCGTTCGACGACAAGAAGGGCAGACCTTACAAGATAATGAACGTCCTGCGCACAGGGCCCGTGGGCGAGGACATCCTGCCCCTCCATTTCTCGATGGAAAACGTTCAGAAGAATCACAAGACAGAGCTCTCTCTCGAGAAGATCGAAATCGACCAGGAGATCTCGGACAAGGAATTCACCCACCGGGCGATTCAGCGCTAAGCGGCAGCCGACAAACGACCCTCCGGTGCTGTACCTTATGCTTGGCTGTTAGCTGTTAGCTCCCAACCCCTCCCCCAATCGAGACGCACCTATAGAAGGGCGGGGTGGGCTAAAAGCTAAGAGCTAACAGCCCAAAGCCATATTCAGGCACAAACGCCACTTCTGGAACAGGGATAGAACCATGGCCCTGGTCGTGAACGAAACTTTCTTCAGTATCCAGGGGGAATCCTCTTTCGCCGGATTGCCCTGCTTCTTCGTCCGGCTGACGGGGTGTAACCTTCGGTGCTCTTACTGTGACACCCGGTATGCCTATGAGGAAGGGAAGAGTATGTCGGTGGAGAATATCCTCTCGGCCATGCCTCCCGATTACACCGGGCTCGTGGAAGTGACCGGAGGCGAACCCCTCCTGCAGGATGAATGCCCCACACTCGTCGATCGGCTGGTACGGGAGGGCCATACCGTCCTGGTCGAAACCAACGGAAGCCTGGACATTCGATCCCTCCCCGAAGGGTCCGTTTGCATACTGGACATCAAGTGCCCGGACAGCGGGATGAGTGATCGAATGAACCTCGATAACCTTCGCCATCTCCGATCCCGGGACGAAGTCAAGTTCGTGGTGCAGAGCCGTGCGGATTATCTCTGGGCAGGACATCTCCTGCGACAGAGCCCGCCACGTTCGCCCGAGAAGGTCCTTTTCAGCCCTGCCCACGGTACCTGCGAACCGAGGGAATTGGCCGAATGGCTCCTCGCCGACAGGCTCGAGGCCCGCATCCAACTCCCCCTGCACCGTCTCCTCTGGCCCGGCGTTGAGAGGGCAAAATAGCCCATTTTTGCAGCGAATCTTCCCTGAATCTTCCCTCCCGACATATTCAACGAAATCATTAAGGTTCCCTCTCCTCTTTGCCGATACAATACGAAAAAGAGAGAAGGCCGAGCGGGGACCAGGGTGTTCCGCTCATCAGCTCCAACACGTCCGACAGGGTGTCTGAGTAGGGAATATGCCGAACCTCGCGCACAACCCGCAGGAAGGTCCCCTCGCCAAGAGGATTCCAAACATGGGCCTTCCCGAAAAGATGCGGTTGGCTCAAACAGGGGACAGGGAGGCCAGGTCGCTGCTCGCAAGGGAAAGGAATAAGCAGATCCTCTTTTGCATTCTGCAGAATCCACGGATTTCGGACCAGGAGATCCTGAATTTTGCCAAGGAAAGAACCTTGCCGGAGGAGATATTGTCCCTTCTCAGCAAACGGAAGGACTGGATGAAGAGGTATCCGGTTCGGCTTGCTCTGGCGCAGAACCCAAAAGTACCATTGGCCCTTTCACTGAGGCTGATTCGCAACTTCCGGGACTGCGACCTTCGGAAGCTTGCAAAGAGCAAGGATGTTTCTGTTCATGTGGCGTCTGGGGCGAGGAAGATCCTGATGGCCCGGGGGCTCTTGTAGCCGCAATGGCAACCCAGGAGGCAATGTACAAGCCATGGCTCTATTGAATCACTCCAAAAAAGAATTGAGCGCAAAGATCGTCTACTACGGGCCCGGACTGTCCGGGAAAACCACGAACCTCGAGTGGATTCACCGGAAGCTGGCTCCCGACAAGCGGGGCAAGCTGATCTCCCTCGAGACCAAGACGGACCGTACGCTCTTCTTCGATTTTCTGCCCGTCCAGATCGGGGAAATATCCGGGTTTCGAACCCGCTTCAATGTCTACACCGTCCCCGGCCAGATCTTCTACAACGAAACACGAAGGATGGTACTGAAGGGTGTTGACGGAATCGTCTTCGTTGCGGACTCCCAGAAAGAGATGGCCAACGAAAACCTGGAAAACCTGAAGAACCTGGCCGAGAACCTTCGCTCCATCGGAAAGGAGCTCGCCAAGGTTCCCTTGGTGATTCAATTCAACAAGAGGGACCTGGCGAACATCCTGTCCGTGGAAGAGATGAATCGCCTCCTGAACGCACCCGGTCTCCCCTTCTTCGAGGCTGTCGCCGTCAAGGGAGAGGGTGTCCTCACAACCCTGACCCGGATCACGCGGGTCGTGGCGGATCACCTGCAACAGACCCTGTTCGCTTCCTCGGGAACCGGCGCTCCGGCCGGCCGGCCCGATCCCGTTCCACCTCCGGGGACCAGGAACGAGCCTCCTCGTGCGATTTTCGAATCAACAACTCGGCCCTCCGAGTCCGACACCCCTGCATTCCTGAGCAAGCAGCCTCAGACTGCACCGCCAAGCGGGATTCCGGAGCCTCATGTTTTTTCTCAAGATAAAGTTGTAACTCCCTCTTTTGGTGAATCTTTTGGAGGGGACAATACACCGAATACCCCCCGACCAAGCCTTGCTTCCGTCGGTTCTCCGGCTGCGCAGCCTCTCCCCTCAGACGACATCCCGAGTCTGGGAGACTTCGGTGAGCCTCCTCAAACCAAGCCGGATCTGGACACGATTCCAACCCTGGCTTCCCTTGAGACCACTCCAACCAGAGAGGTTGGCTCTCCAAAGGATACCGTAGTCCCCATGGACAGGGCAGCCCCCAGGGACAGGGTAATCCCCATGGAGAGGCCATCCGCCGCCGAAATGGCATCCGACCAACCAGCGCCTGCACCCGCGACCCCAGAGGCCCCCACGGGATCCTACTGGGTGGATCCTTCGATCGTGTCGGTCGCGGCCGAAAAGGTTTCCGCCCCCGAGTCTCAGCAAGGCGTAGCGCTCAGGTTTGGGGAGCCTGAAAGAGAGAGCGGAAATCAGGTGAGAATTCCCGTTGCTCTCCGGCTGGAAGCCACCAATGAGCTCATCTCTTTTCAGATGGTCATCCGGGTCGAGCAGGAACCAGGCGGATCCTCCTGAGACAAAAAGATTAGGGTTCGGGGATCAGGGGTCAGACCCACTCCCCCCCCCCCTTTTAACCGCGCACGGCACTGTACCCACTAACCACTTCCCACCATACAATCGACTGTTCCCTATTTTTTTCCCCAAGCAGCTGTCCCAATTATCCCTACGGAAGACCTCCTCAAAACGGAGCGGGAAGAGGGTGTCAGGAACCTTTTCTTCTCCTGGCCATTAGCGATTAGCTCCCCGCCCCCAACGGGATGCACACAAAATGGGGGTGGCGTGGGCTGATAGCTGATAGCCAAAAGCCGGGCACGGGCACGGATGGCGGGAGGACATCTGGGAATAGCTCAATGCAGCAACAGTACGGTCGCATTGCAGAGCGCATGGAAGGCCGTCGATGCCGCGACACTCCCCGTGCGATCCCTTAACCACCCGAACAAGAGCCCGGGGAAGAAGGTGGCCAGGGCTTCCGGGCGCAGGGATATGATGTAGTGGCCCAGGGCGAACAGGAGGGCTGTATACAACCAGCCGAAGCCCACCTTCGCGTAGAGGAGGTTCACGGTCCGGGGAAAGGCCCGGTTGAGACGTGACTGCACGTACCCGCGATAGAACACCTCCTCAGGCAGGGCAACGCACAGCAGGTGATACAGCAGCAGTAACAGCCAATCCTGGGGGAAGTCGATCCGCACGGGCAGGTGGAACCACCACGACCGGTAGAACCAGTAAAGAAGGGCAAAGGCAGGAAGAAACAGGACGGAGAAGCCCAAAAACATGTTCAGGGAGAGGAAGAACCGCCGGAGCGTGATGCCCCATTCCTCCGGACTCGTTCGGGTCCGGAAAAGGAGGAACAGCGGTACATACAGGAAGAGTGCCGCCGCCCAGACAGGCAGGGTCTGAGAGATGAACGGGACCGACCGGAAAGAATAGAGAATCTTGCAGATCCCGATGACGACTCCGAAGACAAGGGTGACCTCGAGCAATACTTTCACGGAATCGCGCAATGAGAGTCTTTCATTTGAACATCCACGCCTTTACGTGGATATCGGAAGAAGGTCATATTGGCAGGCCGGAGGCGGGGACCGACCCCTGAACCCTTGCGGCGCAAAGCCGCATTAGGCATCCCTCTCTGTTGTCATCCTCTCGTAGCACGCCAGCACGGATTCGTATTCCATTTCCATTGTGGCACCCGGCGCACAGGTCGAATCGCCCACCAGAAAGAGGCCCTCCACGTTCGGGACACGGTAGCCCGGTCTGTCTTTCCTGGTTTGATCCGACTGAATGGCAATGCTGTCCAGCATTCGAACCACATGGGAGCGCTTCCATTCGACCGCCATTTCCGCCCGCGGAAGGGCCTTCCGAAGGTTTTCTTCGATCTTCTTCTCCAGGGCCCTCACCACCTCCGGTTGTCGCACTTCTTCAGGGGAGCAAGGGCAGACGAACGTGGCGAGTTGTTTCCCCGCGGGGGCATGGCGATGACACAGGTTCGACAAGAAGGTGCCATAGCTGGGTGGGTCCATGAAGAACCAGAGGCCCTTCTTGTGGAAGATGCGGTTCTTCAGGGCAAGGTCGACGATCAGTGCGGCGGAGGGTACCGCCTTCTCGCAGAGATTGACGAATTCTTTCGTCGTAGCCCCCTCGGGCAGGAGACTGACCAATTGCTGACAGGGCGCAGCGCAGACCACATGTGAGGCCTCCAGCGTCTCCCCCCCCACCCTGACACCCGTCACCTTGCCTTCCTTGATCTCGATCCTCTCGACCCTTGTCCGCCATCGGATTTCCCCGTGGTTCTCGATCTCCCGCTCGAGCCCTTCCAGAATCGGGATCCACCCCTCTCGCGGGTAAGCCAGGTAAGAGCGCAACCGGAAGGCCTTCTGGAAGCACCGCAAGGTCTCCCCCGCGGATATCTTCTCTGGGGCGGTACAGTGGGTCGATTCATAGGCAAGGACCTTCAAGTACTTCTGCAGGCTCCCGCGTATATTGTTGCGGACGAACCACTCCTCCAGGCTTTCCTCCTCCATATCCTCCAGCGTCTCTCCTTTCAGGCTACGGAGAAGCCTCAGGGCGAAAACCCAATCCCATTTGGAGAAGAAGTCAGCCCGAAGAATCCCGGGCTTTCCGATCGTAATCCGACGGACCTTCTGATCCGTATCGAGAACCCAGGCCTGGTTCAAGGGGACGAGGAGCGGTTTCAAGCCGAGCTGCTTGCATATTCTGTAGAAAGGGCCCTTTTCTCCATAGCGGACCCGCGGAATCCCCGGCAGCGAGAGAAAGCCGTCCCGTTCCCAGGGTGCGGCTCTTCCCCCGGCGACCCTCTTCCTTTCCAGCATGAGAACCTTCCATCCCGCCCGGGCCAGCATGGCACCGAGGGTCATTCCAGGAAGGGTAGCGCCCAAAAGGATACAGTCATACATCGGAAAAGACCCCTCAAGCGGGCTCGAGACCCGGAGGATCGAAAGAATCCTCTATGCGGATGAACAGGCTCTTATCGAGCGCCACCTCCAATCGATCGATCACGTCCAGGGCATGCCGCACATCACGCTCTCTCGCCTCGTGGGTGAGCATGATGATGTGCACGGGGCCTGCTTGCTGTCGCCCCTTCTGGATGACCGAATCTATGGAGATCCCGTGATCCCCCAGGATTCCCGAGATCTTCGAGAGAACCCCCGGCCGATCAACGACGGGAAAGCGCATGTAGTATTTCGTGACGAGCTCCTCCATCGGTCGCAACCGCGCATCCTGGGGGAACTGGCCATAGAAACCCAGGGCAGGAATGTCGTGGGGCATGCCCGGGCGCATGTTCCGTGCCAGCGAGACGAGGTCGCTCACCACGGCGCTCCCGGTGGGCATCATGCCTGCCCCCTTCCCGTAGAACATGACCGGCCCCGTTCCTCGTCCGGTGGCGTAGACTGCGTTGAAGGCATGGCCTACCGAGGCGAGAAGGTGCGATTCCGGGATCATGGTGGGATGCACGCGTGCCTCGAGTTCGCCGTCCAGGATCTTCGAAAGGGCCAACAGCTTGATCCGGTACCCCAATTCCCTCGCATAACGTATGTCCATGCCCGTCACGCGCTGTATTCCCTCCGTGAAGATATCCTCCGGGTGCACACTAACCCCGCAGGCCAACCCGATCAGAATCGCCAATTTGTGGGCCGTATCCTGCCCCTCGATATCGAGACTCGGATCCGCCTCAGCATATCCCTTTTCTTGCGCCTCCTTCAGGCACTCGGGAAACTCCCTTCCCTGTTCCGTCATCGTGGAGAGGATGTAGTTCGCGGTGCCATTGATAATTCCGGCGATCGACAGAATCCGATCGGCGGCCAAACCCTCCCGCAAGCTTCGAACGATCGGAATGCCGCCCGCCACAGCGGCCTCGAACCCGATCTGCACTCCCTTCGCCTCTGCGGCCTGGAACAGCTCCGTCCCGTGGGAGGCCAGCAATGCCTTGTTGGCCGTGACCACGTGCTTCCCCGCTGCAATCGCATCGAGCACAAAGGACTTGGCCGGCTCGATCCCGCCCATCAGTTCGATCAGGACCCGGATCTCCGGGTCTTCGAGGATGTCTTCCACGCGGGTCGAGGTCTGGACCTTCTCCAGGGAGACCCCCCGATCCCGCTCGAGATCAAGGTCGGCGATTCGTTTCAGCCTTATCTGCCTTCCCGACCTTCTCTCCAGCCAGGCGGCTTCCTCCAGGAGAATCTTGGCCACTCCCGTTCCCACCGTACCGAATCCGGCCAGTCCTACCTGCAGCGCTTCCAAGGTCTCCCTCCTCCCAGTGGGGTGACTCACAAGTTCTGTCGCAGAGGTCTTCTACAAGACCTGCCGTATGCCTCTGGCCGCCTGCTGGATCCTCTGCTCGTTCTCGACCAGAGCGAAGCGCACGTACCCCTCACCGAATTCCCCAAACCCGACGCCCGGCGAGACAGCCACCTTCGCCTCCTTGAGCAGGAGCTTGGTGAACTCCAGGGACCCCATTTTCTGAAAGGGCTCCGGGATCTTCGCCCAGACAAACATGGTCGCCTTCGGCTTCTCGATCTCCCATCCGGCCCGGCCCATCGCGTCGATCAATACGTCCCGTCTCTTCTGATACACATCCACGATGGATTGCACGCACTCCTGCGGGCCGTTCAAGGCAACGGTGGCGGCAATCTGGATCGGTTGAAAGATGCCGTAATCGAGATAGCTCTTTATACGGGTCAGGGCCCCGATCATCTCCTTGTTGCCTACGACGAAGCCGATCCGCCAGCCCGGCATGTTGTAGCTCTTCGACATGGAGAACATCTCCACGCCCACGTCCCTGGCTTCCGGCACCTCGAACAGGCTGGGCGCCTGGTAGCCGTCGAAACAAAGATCCGAATAGGCAAAATCGTGGATGATCAGGATCTTGTTTTCCCTTGCGATGGAGACGATCTTCTCGAAGAAGCTCTTGTCCACCACGCGCGTCGTCGGGTTGTGGGGAAAGCTCAGGATCATCATGCTCGGACGCGGCCAGGTCCCCTTTATGGCCCGGGTAAGGTCCTCGAAGAAGTCCCGATCCGGGCTGATGGGAACACTGTGCACGTCCGCCCCGGCGATCATGACCGAATACATGTGGATCGGGTAGGTCGGATTCGGAACGAGCACGATGTTTCCCGGCCCCAGGGTCGCCAGGGCAAGGTGAGCCAGCCCTTCCTTTGCGCCTATCGTCGCAATTGCCTCCGAATCCGGATCGAACTCCACCCCGTATCGCCTGCGGTACCAATCCACGATGGCC
Organism: Syntrophobacteria bacterium; assembly: GCA_030145435.1. GTDB lineage: Bacteria > Desulfobacterota > DSWW01 > DSWW01 > DSWW01 > S015-6. The sequence continues at coordinate 24,675 of JAQYVQ010000188.1, forward strand.
AGCCGAAGCTTGTAAATCCCTCTCGAGACGGAATACCGATGATTCCGCGGGTTCTGGATCGCCTCGGTGATCTTGTCCACGATGTGGGGAGGGGCCCCGTGATCCGGGTTCCCCATCCCGAGGTCGATGATGTCCTCGCCGGCCCTCCGCGCCTCCATCTTCATCGCATCCACCGTACTGAACACGTAAGGAGGAAGCCTCTTCATCCTCGCAAACTCGAGGTCCAGCCCCTTCCGCTCCTCCTGCGTCTCGATAACCGACACGGTTTTCCTCCTTCTTAAGTTTTCATTCCTCCCCGAGGAGGCTGTCTTGGCAAGCCCCCTACCGGGGGGCGTATGCTTCCAGGAAGTTCTTCAAGAGAGTCTTCCCGCTCGTTGTCAAGATGGATTCCGGGTGGAACTGGACGCCTTCGATCGCAAGCCTCTTGTGCCTGACACCCATGATCTCACCGTCTTCTGATGTGGCCGTCACCTTCAGGCAGGACGGCAACCCCTTCCGCCGAATCGCGAGTGAGTGGTACCGCGTGGCGGTGAAAGGGTTTTCCAGCCCCTGGTAGATCCTTCTTCCGTCATGTCGGACGCGGGACACCTTGCCGTGCATCAGCCTCGCGGCCGAGTCGATCCGCGCGCCAAAGGCGAAACCGATCGCCTGATGGCCCAGGCAGACCCCGAGGATCGGCAGCCTCCCCGCGAGGGTGCGGACGGCTTCAACCGAGATTCCCGCGTTCTGAGGCACCCCCGGACCGGGAGAAATGATCAGATAGTCCGGCCTCGCCCTCTCGATCTCTTTCGTGGAGACCGCATCGTTACGACGAACCAGGACCTTGTTCCCCATTTCCTGGAAGTACTGAACCAGGTTGTAGGTAAAGGAATCGTAGTTGTCAATCATGAAGATCATACACGACACCCTCTTCCCAGTCCTCGGCAAGGGAGAAACCCTGTCTTGCCCACTGGATCGCCTTGATCATGGCCCGTGCCTTATTGAGGCACTCCTGGTATTCACGCGCCGGCTTGGAGTCCGCCACGATGCCCGCTCCGGTCTGCAAGTACAATCGATCACGCATGGCGAGGATCGTGCGAATCACGATCGCCATGTCCATGTTCCCTGAAAAACTGAAGTAGCCCACGGCCCCGCCGTAGGGGCCTCGCCGATGGGGCTCCAGCTCCTCGATGATCTCCATGGCCCGTATCTTCGGTGCTCCCGAAAGGGTGCCCGCAGGGAAGCAGGCCCGAAACGCGTCAAAACAATCCTTCCCCCTTCCCAAACGCCCCTTCACGTGCGAGACGAGGTGCATGACGTGTGAATACCGTTCACAGACCATCAGGTCTTCCACTTCCACGGTCCCCGGGGCCGAGACTCTCCCCACATCGTTCCGTCCCAGGTCGACGAGCATGATGTGTTCTGCGAGTTCCTTCTCATCCCGCCTCAGTTCCGCGGCGAGCTTCTCATCCGCCCGAGGGGTTCCCCCCCGGGGACGGGTGCCCGCGATCGGGCGAACTTCCACCGAAGTCCCTTCGACGCGCACCAGCACTTCCGGTGAAGATCCCACCAACGCGTAGTGAGGGTACTGCAGGAAGAACATGTAGGGGGAAGGGTTCACGAGTCGCAACGACCGGTAGAGCGAGAACGGATCGACAGCCTCCTGGACCTCCAGTCTCTGAGAAATGACCGCCTGGATGATGTCCCCGCTTCTGACATAGGCCTTCGTCTTCTTCACGGCTTCCAGGTACTCTTTTCTCCTCATGTTCGCCTTCACACGCAGTTTCCCGCCCGTCTTTTGCGGCGCCTTCGGACGCAAAGGGGCCCGCAGCCGTTGAACGGTCTTCTCGATCCTCTCCACCGTTGCCTGATAGGCCTCTTTCGGGTTCGCGTGGTCCGGCAGGTAGCAGCAGGAGACCACGCGGATCGTGTGGCTGATGTTGTCGAAGATGAGCAGGCATTCGGGGATGACCATGTAGATGTCCCATACGTCGAGGACCTGCTCCGCCCGTTCCGGGAGGCGCTCGAAGAACCGGACGGTGTCGTACCCCAAATACCCCACGGCGCCTCCGTAGAACCGGGGCATATCGGCGCTGGACACGGGCCGGTATCGCCTCATGAAATCCCGAAAGGCAAAGAACGGGTCTTCCACCTCCTCGCGGCGTCGCCTTCCCCCTTTCTCCACCACCTCGATTTGACGGCCCCTGCACCGGAACACCGACGCAGCGCCCGTGCCCAGAAAGCTGAACCGTGCCCATCTCTCCCCCCCTTCGACGCTCTCCAACAGAAAGCCGTGAGTCCCCGGGTTGAGCTTCAGGTAGGCGGAGACCGGCGTATCCTGATCGGCCAGGATCTCGCACGATACGGGCACCAGGTTGCCCTTTCGTAGGAGAGCGCTGAACTCCGAAAAGGACGGGCGTATGGAGAGGTTCATAAGTTCTCCTCCTTCTTCCCCACGGGTCGGATCAGGATATCCTTGTACCCCTCCCTCTGTTCGAGACGTTCTTTGACCTCCGCGGCCATCTCCGCACTCGGTAACGGTCCCACAAAGACCCTCGAATACCCGCCATCCGCCCCGGAGGGATCGGACGCACGGAGGAAACAGCGGTATCCTTTCTTCCGCAGTTCCCGTACGAGATGTTCCGCACGCTCCGGTTCACGGAAAGAGGCGATCTGAAGCACCGCGACTCCGGCTTGCCCGTCCTCGGCGGACGGCTTCGACAGCGCCTCCGTCGGGCGGGCCTTCGGGGCGACGGACGGGCGCCCCACACCTACTTCCTCATCAGGGGCCGTCAGGGACTCCTCGAAGGAAAGAACCGGGAGTTCTTCCTCGGCCACGACACTTTCGTCGGCCCTGTATACTCTCCGAATCTCCCGCATCTGCTCCGTGCGTCCCACCAGGATGCCCACATAGAATGCCAGGCCTGAAACGCCAACCCAGATGAAGAACAGGCAGAGGAGTGAAAGGGGAGAAAAACGGATCTCTGTAGGACGCCTTTTGGTCGCCTTCCCCATCTCGTGGCCCCGCCAGAGTGTACCCTCATCCATCTCTCAAAATCCGAGTCGGATTGTATCCCAACATTCCGACCCGGTCAATTTTGGCATCCATGTGCACACCCTTCGCTGGCTGGACCCAATCATGCCATTGTGTTGGCTATTCGGCTATTAGCCATTAGCTGTTAGCTCCCAACCACACCCCACCAGGACTGTCGGTCGTCCTCCTCCTCGTCCTCGTCGAACGGAAGGGGTGGGCTAATTGCTAAAAGCTAATGGCCAACAGCCATCCTACTCGCTTTCCGTCCCCCCTTGTGTCATTCTGGGGGCGTCTAGAGACGCCTGGCAGAAATGCCTACAAGTGGATCCTTCAGAGATGTTCACCCATGACCGAGGCAGCCAGGTCTTCTCCCAACCTCCTCCGGAGGCGGTGACTTGGTTCACCCTCCTGCTTGTCTTCGTTGTCCTCACGCTCGTGTTCCCTTTCGCGTCCCCATCTTCAACCATCGCGGAAGAGGCATCCCCGGATCGGTCCACTGTGGAGGCATGCCCGGGAGATCCGTCAGACCCCTTGACCTTTTTCACCGAAGAAGACATCGCAACCTGGAAGCAGTACCAACGACGGAAGATGTGGACCCATCTGATCGGGCTGGGTTCGATGCTCACCTTCTACCTGGTCCTGATCATCACCGGCCTCAACAGGGCCCTGAAGGGGATCGCGGAACGTTCAGCCGCCTGGTGTTACAAGAACCCGTCCCTGATCCGAATCGGACGACGATGGCCCCTGCTCGCGAGAATCGTCAAGATTCCTGAACATCTTTTCGGGGGAAGGCAGTGGCTCGAGGTTCTTCTCTACTGCGTGTTCTTCCTGTTTCTGATTCGCCTGTTCTTCTTCCCCCAGGACTTCTACCGCACCTACTGGTACGACCTCCGGCACGGCCTCTCCAACTACACCCTGAGTCTCTGGCTCCTCGACTATGCCAAGGGGCTCTGCCTGGGCACCCTCTTGTTCGCCCTGATGGTTTTCGGGATCTACGGGCTCATGGCCCGCGTAGGTTCGCGATGGTGGCTTCTACTGTGGGCGGGTGTGTCGGTTGCCATCGTCGGCTATGTGGTGATCGCCCCGTACGGATCGCACATCTACAGTGACTTTCGCCCCCTCGAAAGCGGGGAACTCCGTGATCGGCTGAAGGGGCTGGCCACACGAACCGGGCTTCAGTTGGAGGATGTTCTGGTCGTCGACGCGAGCCGAAGGACCAAGAAGGTAAATGCCTACTTGAGCGGATCCGGCCCCTCCGAACGCATCGTGCTCTACGACACCCTCCTCGAGAGTTTCACGCCCCGAGAGATCACGATGATCATGGCCCACGAACTGGCACACTGGAAGGAGCCGGATGAGCGACGCTCCTACGCGGTCTTCTCGCTGACCGTCTTCTTCGTGCTCGCCCTCGCCAATTTTATCCTGAAACGTGGCACCCGATTCCGCCGGCTCCACTATTCCTCCCCAAAAGACGTGGCAGGCCTCCCGGTTCTCTTCTTGACCTTCTTCGTCGCCTTCCAGGTCCTGCGCCCCGCCAACCTCACCTGGAAACGGGCGAGGGAGATCGCGGCAGACAGGATGTCTCTCGAACTCGTTTGCGACCCGGAGGCCTTCATCACGACCCATGTCAAGCTGGCACGGCTCAATTACGCGGATGTCGACCCCCATCCTCTTGAAGTCATCTTCTTCGCTTCCCACCCCCCCTTCCGCGAGAGGGTCGAAGCAGCCCTTGCGGCGGACTGCGAAGTGGCCGCTGGCTCACATTAGCAGTTAGGTCATTCGCTCCCATCCTGACCCCTTTACCTCTGCCCTTGCATTCCCCCACCAAAAATCCTAGCATAGAACAAATCGTTCGACGGAAGAGAAACAACACACAGAAGCCCGATGGAATCGACCAAAGACAAAAGGGAACCGGATGAACCGGAGCCCGAAGGAACACTGCCCGAGTTGGTTGACGAGTCATCGCCGCCGAAGCAGAAGGCTAAGCCTGGCAAGTCCTCTGACGCCCCCGAGACCGCCCTCGTACGCCCCTCTGCGCTCCAACTCTATCTGTCCAAGCTAGGCAAATACCCGATTCTCTCGCCGGAGGAAGAACACAAGCTGGCGGTCGCCTACCTCGAGGAAGACGACCGCGAGGCTGCCTACCAGCTTGTCACCTCGAACCTCCGCTTGGTCGTGAAAATCGCCCTCGAGTTTCAGAGAACCTGGATGAACAATCTCCTGGATCTCATCCAGGAGGGCAACATCGGCCTGATGCAGGCCGTAAAGAAATTCGACCCCTACCGAGGGATCCGTCTCAGCTCCTACGCCTCTTTCTGGATCAAGGCCTACATCCTCAAGTTCATCCTCGACAACTGGAGGCTCGTAAAGATCGGCAAGACGCAGGCAGAGAGGAAGCTCTTCTACAACCTCTACAAGGAGAAAGAGCGCCTCCATCAACTCGGTTACGACCCCGGCCCCAAGTTGATCGCGCAGCGACTGAACGTCAAAGAGGAAGATGTCATCAAGATGGACCAGCGGCTTGGGTCCTGGGAGGTCTCCCTCGAAAAGCCGATCAACGACGACTCCTCGTCCAGGTCCGTCAAGGATTTACTGCCAGGGCCTACCAAGCCGGCAGACGAGAGGCTGGGGGATAATCAGCTTCGGAGCTTGATCGGGGAAAAGCTTCAGGCCTTCCGCGACACCCTCGAGGGGAGAGAACGGGAGATCTTCGACGAACGCCTCATGGCACAGAAACCGCTCACCCTCAAAGAGCTGGGGGATCGTTACGGGATCACGAAGGAGAGGACTCGACAGCTCGAGGCCCGCCTTCTGGAGAAGATCCGGGACCACCTCGTCCGGGAAATTCCGGACGCGGAAGAGATCATCCCCGAGTTCTTGACCAGCATCTCCTCGTAAACGAGCCTTCGGGTCTACCCCTCGGAAGGAATCTCCTCCTCAAAATACCCCTCCTGGATCTCCACGTTCGCCTGCTCCCGAAGTTCCTCAGCGAGAGTTTGACGAACCTCCCGTCGCCTCGCCGATTCGAGCTGGCGGACAATCCGGTCCTTCACTTCCTCCAGAGAGAGTTCCTGGGCCGGCTGACGCCCCGTCAGCTCGATAATGTGAAACCCGAACTTGGTCCGCACGAGATCACTTTCGTCCCCCACGTCCTTCAAGGAGAAGGCGATCTCTTCGAACTCGGGAACCATTCTGCCCCGGGAGAAATACCCCAGGTCCCCTCCTCTGCTGGCGGCCGGTCCTTCGGAATACTCCTTGGCAAGAACGGCGAAGTCCTCCCCGGCCTTTACCCGGTTCAGGGCCTCTTGAGCCTTCTGTTTCGCCGCCGCCTCCTTCTCCGGGCCAGCGTTCGGAGGCAACAGAATCAGTATCTGACTGGCCCGGATGCGCTCCTTCTGCTGAAACCGGTCCTTGTGTTCCTGATAGTAGGCCAGGATCTCCTCGTCCCCAACCTTGGACCTCTCACTGGCGATCTCCCGGTACAGCTTCTCCGTTATCAGACGATTCCTGTACCGATCGACCTTTGCCTGTATCTCTTCGTCCTGGTCCAGTTTTCTCTTTTCAGCCTCCTGAAGGAGGAGGACTTCGTCGATCATCTTTTCCAAGTGCTTCTGCTTCTGCTCCGTCGTGTTCATTCGTTTCTGCGTATACTCGGGCAAAGAGGTGAGCTCGCTTTCGAAATCATCCACCGTGATGATCTCTCCCCCCACCTTTGCCAACACGGGACCCTCCTTCTTGGCGACATCCTTGGCGGGTGAACTCCCGGGGGACACCGGCGTCTCAGACTTGCACGAAGACAGCACACACACCCAGGCCATCAAGCAAAGAAATACCGTTTTTCTTCCGAGCATCTTCAGGTTCTCCCTTCTTTTTCGGTGGGATCCATGGGGAAGGCTCGACAAACAAGAGAGGGCCTCGGACCCGAGGCCCGGCAGCCGAACCTCCTTCTCTGTAGCACAGGACCCCGGCGAAAGGCAATCAGGGCGCGCCGGCGAGTCCCGTCTCGTCCCCGTCCTCCTCCCTTGAAACCGAAACTGAAAATGCTTAGAGTAAACGAAACAAGGGATGTTCGCTTCTCGCAAGCCGGAAAGACGCCATGATTCGTGACCTATATCGAACGCTCGAGGTTTCCCCGGAAGCAAATGAGGAGGAAGTGAAACGATCCTACCGGCGCCTCGCACTCCTCTATCACCCGGACAGAAACCAGGCCGGAGTGGAAGCGGAGGACCGATTCAAAGAGGCCGCCTATGCGTACTCGATCCTCGGCGACAGAGACAAGAGAAAGCGATACGACCTGTATCGGGAATTCATGAAGCAGTCGGCCCGGTGGGGCATACCCCCCTCCCCTTCCCAAGAGAGAATCCTGAACGACCTCTTTCTGGACCCGAAGCTTCCCGGCCTGGGAAGGTGGCTCGAGGAAATCCTCAGCACCAAGGAGATCTCAGGCAACGGCCGAACTTTCTGGACCCTTTCCAGAGCAACCCTCCAGCTCCTCCGTGAGCTCTATCAAGAAGAGAAGAAAAGAAGTGACCCCTCGAAGAAGAGGCAGCGCCCCCGGGTCGTCTCCTACCCGAAAACCTTACTGAAGAAGGTCGGGAGCGTCTTCATCCCCCTCGGGAGCGATCGCCGTAGAGTCGACAGGAGCGAGAAGGGCCCTCCTTCCGGGACCACGGGCCCCTCCGGCCCGGGCAGAGCCGGAACGAATCAGGGAGCTGACATCGAATGGACGCTCCCCTTGACGCGGGAAGAAGCTGCGCGCGGCACCCGTATGACCCTGTCCTTCTTTCGCGATTCCCACTGGGATCGACTCTCCCTGCACGTTCCTCCTGACACGCGCGATGGGGTTCAACTTCGGGTTCGGAACAAGGGAAACCGCATCGCCTCCTCCGGCGGGACAGGCGACCTCTACCTGCGTGTGATGATTCGATAGAAGGGGATCTGCCATGGCAGCTGAAAAGGACTACTACAGCATTCTCGGCGTCGCCAAGAACGCAACGCCGGCCGTGATCAAGAAGCAGTACCGGAAACTCGCCATGGAATACCACCCGGACCGGAACAAAGACGACAAACAGGCAGAGGAAAAGTTCAAGGCCATCAATGAGGCCTATGCCGTCCTCTCCGACCCGAAGAAGAGGAAGCAGTACGACACATTCGGTTCCGCCAGGTTCCACCAACGCTTCAGTCAGGAAGACATCTTCCAGGGCTTCGACATCGGCGACATTCTGAAGGATTTCGGTTTCACAACCGACGACGTCTTCGGCAGCATGTTCGGCAGGGGAAGAACGGGCGGCGGGAGGACGGGCAGACGGCAACGCAGCCCTTTCGGCGCCGGCCAGGGATTCGATTTTCAGGACATCTTCAGCCAGACCGGCCGCCAAGGGTTCGGCGCTCAACAACCTGCCAAGGGTCCCGACCGGACGACAGACCTGAAGGTTACCCTGGAAGAGGCCGGCGGCGGAGCCAAGAAGAGCGTCACCCTTTCAACCGCAGGAAAGAGGCAAGCCCTCACCGTGAAGATACCGGCCGGCATCCGTGACGGAAACAAGCTTCGTCTGGCCGGAAAGGGCGACCCCGGGCACCCGGGTACCCCTCCGGGCGACCTGTATCTCGTCGTGCGTGTGCAGCCGCACCCTGTCTTCCGGAGGGAGGACAATCACCTGCATCTCGAAAAAGAAATCAAACTCTCGGAAGCGCTTCTCGGCACGACCATCGAGGTGCCGACCCTCCTGGAAAAGCCCCGGAAGGTCAAGATCCCGCCCGGAACCCAGCCGGGCGCCAAGATCCGCCTGCCGGGCCTGGGCATGCCGGGCG
>JAQYVQ010000193.1 GCA_030145435.1 Syntrophobacteria bacterium
TAGACGATCCCCACGTGGTTCAAGTGACCTTCCTTGGGGAGCTTAAGGACAACGTGCCTTTCCTCCAGGACTTCCGCCGAAAGGCCGCTCGCCTTTATCCACGGAATGTTTCCTTCGATCATCGGCTTAAGCGTGCTGTAATCCATGGTTCATCTCCTGAATCCTGAACGAGACACCTTGGCAATCGGGAAGAGCTAATCCGTAAGCGATCTCGGGTGCAGGGTGCGCAAGTCCGCGTTAAGGCGGATCTTCTTGTAGATCCGTAGTCGGAGCCCGGGACGTATGGGCTGGTGGATATCGATCTGGTTCCAGCGAGAAAGCTGGGCAACGGTTACATCGAATTCCCTGGCGATTTCCCAGAGGCTGTCTCCGGGCTTGACGGTGTAGCAGATCTCTTCTCCCGGTCCGTCCGCAGGTGGGGCCTTGGCCACCTTGGGCGAGTCCTGCGGTGTAGGGCCTTTCAGCCAGACGACGATCTTCTGGCCCGGGCGAATGCGGGAGGAGCTGTGTTTCCGGTTCCACTTCCTGAGGGAGGAGACGCTGACCCCATATCGGTGACTGATCAACCAGAGGGAATCCCCTGGTTCCACCACGTGAACGACCTTCCGATACCCCCTGCCGGAGAGGTCCGGCAGCTTGACCGGCTTCCGGGCCCTTGATTTCTGTGCGGTCACCTTGTAGCTGGCCGGGAGCGGGATGATCAGGCTCTTGCCTTCCCGTATCGAGTGCCGGCTCTTCAACCGGTTCATCGCCATGATCGAGGTCACGGAGATGCCGTACTGCTGGGCTATGTGGGACAAGGTTTCGTTCTTGCGAATCCGGTGCCGGCGAAAGGTCAGGCGTTTCGCCGGATCGAGCTGGGAATAGTAGGCCAGGAACGACTCTTTGGTTCCCAGGGGGACCTTTACCTCGTAGTCCGGGTAGTCGGGGGGGGTGCAGCCTCGCAGAAGTTGGGGATTGAGCTGGTTCAACAGGGCGAGACTCTTGCCGCACCCTTTCGCGATGACGGCCAGGTCCGTGGCGTCCGGCACGGCGACCGTCTCGTACAGCAGGGGAGCATCGTACTCAACATCTGCAAAGCCGTAACGGCCTGGGTCTTTTGCGATCGTCAGGGCGGCGAGGAACTTCGGAACATAGTTCTTGGTCTCGCGCCGCAGATACCTGTACTTGGAGAGGTCCCAGAAGCACGTGCTGTCGTACTTGCGGATCGCCCGCTTGAGCTTGCCTTCTCCCGCATTGTAGGCAGCCGCCGCCAGGTACCAGTCATCGAACAAGCCGTACAGGTTCTTCAAGTAGTGTGCGGCTGCCCGGGCCGATTTCTCCAGATCCCGCCGCTCATCGATCCACCAGTTGATGACGAGTCCGTACCTGCGGCCCGTTCCGGGGATGAACTGCCAGATGCCCATCGCCTTGGCTCGAGAGTAGGCATACGGATTGAAGCCGCTCTCGATCAGGGCCAGGTAGACCAGGTCTTCCGGCAGGCCCTCTTCGCGCAGGATCTGCTTCATCCTTTGGGAATAACGGCCTGATCGGCTCAATCCCCTTTCCATCCACTGCTTCTGCGGTCCCTCGAACAACTCGATGAAGGCCTCGACCCTTTCGTTACTCACGACGGGCAAAACGGAGGAGTCGTCCTGGGGGAGTCCCGATTGCTCGAGTTCGGTGAGGAAGGTTACGTCCTCTGCCTCCCCCTGAGGAATTTGCATCTCCGGGTGGAGGCTCGCATCCTCCTCCTTTTCCGCCCCAGCACCCACCTTGCCGGGCGGTTCGGCCGAGGCAAAGATCAACGCAGGGGTTCGGCCGTCACAGGAAGCCGATTCGATTGGGTGGGGTTGGGAATATCCTGGGGCCTGGCCGGTGTTCGAGGTCCATGAATGCTGGGAAGGCGAGGCGCAGCTTCCCAGGGCGAGGCCGAATACAAAAACCCAGCAAAGCATGTTTCTCAGGTGTCTAGCCATGTTGTCCTGTGTCCAGAACAGCGGAAATGGAATGGGTGGATATCCTGTAAGAATCTTTTCTTCTTATCGGATGATCTCCGTGAAAAGCTAAGCGTTTGCGCCGGCTCGGCCCCGGGTTCCTTGCGACAGGCCGACTCATTTTGAAACCTTGGTATACTAGATTCCTGAAGCCAAAAGCAACCCCCCCCCTGGAGGCCGTCGAGAAACGGTATTTTCAAGGCTAAAGGTCAAAGGTAAAAGGTCAAAGGGGACCTCGCGATCAGGCGATGGATCTAGATTCGGACAGGTTCTTTGAATGTCCGCCCAGTGCCTTGTTTTTTCACCTTTCACCTTTCACCTTTTGCCTTTTGCCTCAGTAGTGCCGATCTGTCGCGCCGGGTCTTCTCTGTATGTACGCAATCTTCTTTCCCTGCACGTCGAAAGCCTTTTCAACGAGCCGGTCGAACGCCTGCCCCCCGTCGAACAGGTCCGGTTCGATCTCAAGCCGGTCTACGAGCCTCTTCTCGAAAGCCGTTTCGGATTCCAGGCTGCCGTCTTCCCGGATGTGTTGAATGGAAATCCCCTCGTTGCGAAGATGCCGGCAGACGAGGATGCCTCGGTGGCAGTCCAGGGGGTCCCGTTCTGCGCACATGAGGGCGATGCGGTAGCGCCGGATGCCCTCCCGTATTCGCCGGAGGCCCTCCTGGAAGATGGGGAGCGCGGCGATGCGGTCGTGCTCGGCGCGTCCATCCACGTAACAGCTCGATTCCACGCGTCGGGCGCCCAGTTCCCTGCCGAGAAACACGTAGGCGATCTTCGCCTTCTTGAGGTCGGCTGCGAGAACTTCCTTGTTGAACTGGGGGTGAACCCTGGAGATTGGATGGGATCGGACGTCCACCAAAGCCGTGATGCCGTGGCTGCGAAGGAGGCGCAAGAAATCGAAGATCTTGTGGTCGGAATGCCCTATGGTGAAGAGTTCCCTCATCATTTTTCGAGCATACCACAACGACCCAGGAGCCGGTAGCCGGGCTCTCCTTGTGCCCTGTCCGGATAAGAGCTAAGATAGAAGACTTGGCTCGTTGTCCTGCCATCTTCTGCCGTGAAGTCCCTCGTGGGCGAACAGGCAGTCAGCGCCGTCTTTTCTGGCGTAGTTCGAGTTGCTCGGTGTTGCCCTGGGTTCCCTTGGAGATTTGCGCCGGGCGACTTCGGGGGAGGGAGAGACGGAGCCCAAGCAAATCGGAGAGGGAACCCAGGGCAGCACCGAATCGCGAAACCGTTCCGAAACACAGCGAACCTTCAGGGTCTCCCCACGAGAGGACGAGCAAATTGGAGCCTTTTCCCAAGGTTGACAACGTCTGTGCGATTGCGATCGACCTGCCCGGCTTTTCCGACCTGATTACGGCCAATGTCTATGCCGTCGGCTCGGGGCCACTGACCCTGATCGACGCGGCCCCCAAGTTCCCGGGGGCTTTCGAGACCTTGAAGGGTCAGCTCGAACAGGGTGGACGTGACCTGAACGATATCGAACGAATCATCTTCACCCATGGCCACGTCGATCATTTCGGGCTCGCGGCCCGGATCCGAGAGGAAGTGGGCCGCCCGATCCCGTGCTTCGTCCACGCCGAGGACGCATGGCGGGTGACCGCGGAAACGTACCGCGAGGAGATGTTCGACAAGGCGGGCGAGCGACTGATGGCCCTGGTGGACATGCCGCCGGAGGAGGTGGCGAAGATCAGGGAGCGCTTTTCCCTGTTCGCCATGCTCTGCGATCCGATCTTCGATGTGAAGGTGATGGAGGACGGTGATGTCTTCGAGGGCGACGACTATCGGCTCGAGGTGATCCACACACCGGGGCACACGCCGGGGACCTGCTGCCTGTACGAGACAAGGCAGAAGGTCCTGTACAGCGGGGACCACATCATCAAGCACATTACCCCCAACCCGTTGTTCGAGTTGAGAAAGGAGATCCTCCGGGATCCGGAGTACCAGAGCCTGAAGGAGTACATTCGCTCACTCGAGAAGGTGAAGGGGATCGATGCGAGGTATGTGTTTCCGGGACACGGGGCGTTCGTCGAAGACCTGCCGGAACTCATCCAGAGCTATCGAGGGCACCACCGGGAACGAATGGAGCGTATCTGGGGGGCCCTGAAGAAGAGTTCCCGTCCCCTCTACCATATCATCGACGAAGTGTTCGATTTCGTTCCCGAGTACGACGGCTTTCTGGCCATATCGGAGATCATGGTCCACCTGGAACTGCTGATCGAAGAAGGCCGCGCCGAACTCGCGGATCCGGGGCCTCCCTCTTACTACCGGGCGATCGGATGATCCCGCGTCAAGGCCAACCGACCCCCTGACGGAGCGGCCACCCAGCCCTTCTTCCCGTCCGCGAGCACGATCTTCCACCACCCCTGCTCTTCGTCGAGGATCGTGAACTCCGCCCCCTCGTGAAGGACGAAAAGGGTGGTGTCGTTCCGGCTGAATCCGGCACGCACAGGGGCCTCATCCTCCAGAAGGACCCCTCCGGCGTTCCGGAAACTCTCTCTCGCCTTCATGCCCGCCGAAGCCCCGAGAACGAGGCTCACCAGCAGGGAGAGCCAGAGGGTCCATTTTGCCCACTCACTGTTCCGGTAAAGGTTGAAAAGGGCGGAGGACCAGAAAAGCAGGTTCAAGACGGCGAACGCGATGAGCAGCTCCCAAAGGTTCATCCCGAAGTACCAGAAGGCCAGGGTGTTCCAGAGTGAAGGGGAGGCCTCTTCGATGCGGTCCTTGGCAAGTGAACGGGCGTACTGGAGGTTTGCCTTCAGATCCCCGTCTCTCGGGAGCAGAAGGCTCGCCTTCTTGTAGTTCAGGATGGCCCTGCCGAGTTCCCCGATACGAATGTGGGTGTTCCCCAGGTTGAAGAAGACGTGCCCGTTGAGATGTCCACTCTCCACGATCATCTCGTACAGGCCTGCAGCCTCTTCATACCGGTCCTCCATGTATGCCTGGTTGGCCAGGAACAGGAGGGAGTGAACATCCTCCGGGGCATGGGCCGTCGTTCCCCGGGAAGGTTCGGCTTCTTCCAGGGGGGTCCGCGCCCGCGCTTCCGTGGGGGTCGGCAGGGCCGGTGAGGGGATCCACAGGATCAGGAACAGGAGTGCCCAGGCCAGAGAGAGCCTTGTCGTGGTCTTATTGACAACCGGTTCGTTCACGATCTTTTCCTGCTTTAGAGACGCTTGTCCAACTGCGCCAGGAGTTTCTGCGCCTTCTTGTGTCGGGCCTCCCTCTCGCCCGCCTCCAGCCTCGTCGATACATACTGATCGTATTCGAGTTCCTCCAGGAATTCTCTAGCCCCCTGCGCCTTCTCTGCTTCCATTCCCTTGTCCAGAAGGCATCGTTCGATCTCCACCGGCGTGCAGGCCAGGGTGTTGAGATTCAACTTGTCACCGACCAGGCCCTTCAGGCCGCGGGAAAGCTCGCCGAAATACTCCTTGTCTCCGGGCTGGCGAATCCGTCTTTTCGCCTCTCGGAGGAGGCGGGTTGCCTTCTTGCGGGCCTCTTTCCTGCGGACGATGTGCTGGTCGGTTTCGAGGCGGTCCTGCCTTCGCTTCCTGCCGTAGCAGGCGAGGAAGATGCAGGGGGGGAGCAGCAAGCTTGTTAGGGCTGCATACAGGCTCATTCCGGACGGGGCCTGTCTTCGAGCGCCGGCAAGCCCGGTATGAATCGGCAGGATGTCCTTGCCCAGGATCTTGATCGAACTCTTGGACCCGGGGAGGGCGGTGGCCGTGACGAGATGAAGGGGCTCCTTTTCGCCGTTCTCTTCCACGGTGAGCCTGATGGGCGCCGTGCCGGCGATCTGGTACGATCCTTTTTCCGGGTCGAAGTAGGGCACTTCCTGGGGGGGAACCTCGAGGGTGCCATGCTCGATCGGAACGAGTGCCTTCTTGAAGACCTTGGTGCCGTGCAGCCTGTCTCCCCGGACGTCCACCTGGAAGCTCGGCTTGTCAGGGTAGATCTTGAAGCCGGGTATTTCTTCCGGAGACAGCTCGACCAGATCTCTCAGGTTCCCGCTGCCGGTGACCGTCACCGTCAGGGTCGTGGAATCGCCCACCCGGAGCCGGCTTTGGCCGGTCTCTGCCCGGACAGCGAAGGATCCGACCAGGCCCTCGAAGGCCTCCGGCCTTCCCGCCTCGGGGAGCGGCCGTATATCGAGAGGGATCGGCTTTGCACCGAGGTTCTTCGTTATGGTCTGCCCTCGGGCACCGAAAAAGGAACCGCCTAAGAAGTTGTCCACGCCACGCTGGGCTCCCCCCCGCTGGACGACCAGCGTGCACGTGAGTCGGGTTTCCCCGATCTGCCCCGAGTTTTCGGAAAGGGGATACAAGGCCTTTTTGAGTTCGGTGACGGCGTACCGCTGGCCGTTCAAGATCTTTTCGTACTGCCTTTCCTTGCCCAAATCTTCCACCCAGAAGCCTTGAAACGACGGGGGATCCCATTCGGCCTCTACCGACTGGACCCTGCGAAGGAACCGGAAGGTGTAGACGATCTGTTGGTGGACATAGGGGTTCTGTACATCCACATGCTGGGTCACGAACGCCATCGGGCGTTCTTCCGTCGAGGATGCCGCGGGAAGGATTTTGACAGAGATGGGCTGACTCTGGTAGGTGCGGCCCTTCTTCTCGATCCTTACCGGTCCGATCGTGAAGCTGCCCGCCCGCCGGGGCGTGAGAAGGTACGTGGCCTCCACCGAGGTGCTGATCGACCCGTTCACGATGTTGGTCTGTGAGGAGCTTCCCCCCTTGGTGACGGAGAAGTCCGGCAGAGGCGGCAGGATCGGATCACTCGGAAGCCGTCGCTGCCCGGAGATGGATACCGTGAGGAAGATCTGGTCCTCCAGGGTGGCCTCTGTCTTGTCCACCCTGGCGCTGACCTCGAAGGCGCCGGATTCCGCTGCCGTCCCGGCAACGAGAAAACCCACCCAGGCAAGGGCGAGAAGGAGACGAATCCCAAGATGAAGGAATCCCCTGCTTCGTACCGTGCCGGGTCTTCGAGGCGCTTGCGTGTCGGATCGAGCCATACGTGACTACCAGTCCTTGTCCGGGATGCGGGGACGTCCGCCCAGGGCCTTCTGGACCTGCTTCCTTGCCATTTCTTTCTGTTCTTCGTCGAGTGTGTTCAACCAGCGCTCCGCTTCCTCGGGGCTCATCTCGCGGACTTCCCCCGCCTGCTGCTGCCGGGCGTCGGCCGAATCCTGTTGCTCCTGCCCCTGTTCCGGCTGCCGGGGCGACTCCTGCTGGGGGGGCTCGGGCTGTTGTGCTGTATCCTGCCGGTCCCCCTGGGATTCCTCCTGCTGTTTCTCCCCCTCTTGCGACTCCCCCTGCTGGGGCTGTGGCTGCTGGCAGGTCTGCCCCTCTTCTTTCTTCTCCTGTTCCTTTTTCTCCTGTTCCTTCTTCTCCCGATCCTTGGCTTCGTTCAACCTGCGCTTGATCTCCTCGCGCACGAACTCGAGGTTGAACCTTGCATCCTCATCCTCCGGATCCAGGTCGAGGGCCTGCTTGTAGTGTGCCACGGCCTCCTCGAGTTTGCCCTGCCTGTATGCGGTGTTCCCGATGTTGTAGAAGGCCTTCTGCTTCAGTTCCGGGTCCCCTGCGTTGGCCGCAGCCCAGAAGGCGTCTTCCGCTTCCCCGAATCCCCGCACCCGGTACTGGGTGCTCCCGACGTTGTACTTCAGACGGATGTCCTCGGGTCGTTCCACCTGTGCGTCGAGAAACCCCTCGAGGGCCTCGGCGTAGGCTTCCTTGTCGTACGACTCCTCTGCCTTCTTCATCTTCCCGTAGACCGATTCGGCCTCTGCCGGGCGAGTTGTTGAGAATGCCAGCCCGAGGCCGAGGAGTGAAACCCAGACGGCCTGTTTCCGGAAAGCGAACCGCGGGCGCTCTGCCTTGCTTGCGGGCGACCGTTTTCGGTCGGGCAAGATCGACTCGAGGGCAAGCAGGAGGATGCTTCCGAACAGGAACCACTGAAAGCGTTCCTCCCAGCGTCTCTTCTTCGTGCTCTTTAGCTCGCCCGCCTCCATCTTGCCGCGTATCTCCCCTTCGTAGATCTTCTTGAGATCCATATCTCCGCTCACGGACCGTACATAGCTTCCGCCGGTGGCGAGTGCGATCTTCTGCAGGGCGGTCTCCTGAAGCTTGCTCATCACGACCTGCCCCTTTCGATCCTTCTTGAAATCACCCTTCCCCCCGCGGAGAGGGATGGGCGCACCGTCTTCCGAGCCGATGCCGATCGTGAAGATGCGTATGCCTTTCTCCTTTGCCGCCTCTGCCGCCTTCTCCGCCTCGCCGGGATGGTCCTCGCCGTCGGTGATCAGAATGATGGCCTTCGAGGCCCGCCTTTCCGTCGAAAACGAACGGATCGCCGTCTGAATCGCCTCGCCGACCGCCGTTCCCGGCACCGGGATGAGTTCCGTGTCGAGATAATCGAGGAAGATCCTGAACGCCCCGTAGTCGAGGGTCAGAGGGCACTCCAGGAAGGCGGCCCCAGCAAAGGCGACCAGGCCGACCCGGTCCCCCTGGAGCATGCCCACCAGGTCCGTGATCTCCCGCTTCGCACGCTCCAGGCGGTTGGGCTGGATATCCTCGGCGAGCATGCTTTCGGAGACGTCGATGGCAACGATGAGGTCCACCCCCTTGCGCTTGATCTCTTCCCAGTGGAACCCCCACCGGGGCCTGAGAAGGGAGGTGAGCAGCAGGGCAACGGCTGCGAGAAGCAAGAGGAACTTGAAGGTCTGCCTTCTGCGGTGAACGTCGGGCATGAGCCGGTCCCA
>JAQYVQ010000263.1 GCA_030145435.1 Syntrophobacteria bacterium
GCCTTGGCCTCCGGCTTCCCCATGTGGTACCCGGCCGCACCTTCAAAGAACTCGCGACCCAGGAGATAGCTGTTGAGCGCGATGGACACGACGAAGCCGATGCCGAACAGGTAAAGAGGCAGAATCAGCATATTCAGAAACAGTGCCCACAGGGTGAACCGAATGTCATGCCTCAGATCGGGCCAGAGTCGCGGCTCCTGGCTGCGAACCTCAGCCGGGTAGTAGGCACGCTCGACCCGATCAATCGTCCTCTCTTGAAACATGCCGGCGATGAGCACCACGAAGGCGGGCAACATGAACCACCCGGCGATCCCCGTGATGCCGCCCACGACCCAGTTGACGAGCGAATCGAGCCAGCCCGTTTCCAGGTCGACCAGGTGGGCTGTGAGCGAAGTGATGATGGTCACCAGCACGATCACGACGGCCACCGCCAGCCCGGCACACGCAAGCATGAGGCCCAGGAGACGGGCCTTGGTCACGGATTCCAGTGTCTTTGCAAAGGGATACACGATAGGACCTCCTGCCGCGGTTAGCTCTCCAATGGCTTCTTCCACGCAGAGGTGAGCGTTGCCTTCGCGTTCTCTTCGACCACATCCCCATGGGCCATGATGATTCGTTCGAAGTCCCATTCGAGAATACGCTCAAGCGATTTCCTTGCCGCCCGCTTGTCTTTCCAGCCCAATTGATACTCCGGTGCGGGTTTTGGGTTGTTCCACATACGAAAGACGATCTTCCACCAGAGTTTCAACGTGAGACTCACGCCCTGTGTCGCGTTCGTGAAGTTCTCGATCACATCAACGAGGATGAGTGTCTTGCTGGGTTTGTGATTGAAAGCCACTTCCCAGATATGTCTCGCCCCGCGAACGAGTGCCTGTTCGAAATCGTCTTCCCAGCCCGGATCAGGCCGATCGCCCAGAATCCAATCGAATTGAATGTCAGGGCGCTTCTGTTCGATCCCCGGACAAATATAGGTTTGTGCTTTCGGGAACGCCTGCTGAGCGGATGAGACGTAGAAGTAATGGTAGGTTCCAGGGGCAACGATGAACGCCACTTCTCCGAGGCTCTCGATCTGGTCCTTTGTCGCGTCATCGATCTCGCAGGGGGAATGCAGCATCAGGCGAGCGTCCCGTAGCTTTACGACCGTCATCCGAGAATTGAATCCGGTCCCTGCATAACGTATCGGATATTCTTTGAGCCAGATCTGATCAGGCAGGTATTCTGTCAATCGATAGTCCATGCAGCTGCTCCTCCCAAGCCCCTTCCAAGGTGAGTCAACGTCGATCCTTACCACCAGAGTGGAGATCATATCAAAAAAACCGTGCCCTTTGCACGATCCGGTCTCAACCCACCGGAGATAAAACAGGCGCCGTGATCCAGCAAACGCCTCAAAACTTGCGAGCGCAAGTTTCTTCTTGACTTGGCCCCGCGAATCGGGGATAGGGAACCCATAGGGGATTCCATCCCGCAGAGGAGGGAAACAAATGGCCAGGGACCCTGCATTTGACACCCACCCGGAGTTGGCGGAGCTGCTGAAGCCGTTCATGGACTCTGTCAACCAGGAGCTTCATCACCTGAAACGAGTCATCTATGATCTGCACACCAGGGAACGTTACAGTGAGGCTCGAAAGTCAACCATGACGGACGAAGAGGTGGTGCGAAGAAAGAAACTCATTGCGAAGCTCCTGAAACTCAATTTTCAGGAGCTGGCCGAGGCAACGGAGACTTGAGTGAGGAAGACGGTTGCTCACATCCTTCCTTTGGAACAGTGACTCTCCGCGCTTAGATGAGTGACGTTCTTCGGCACTGGGGATGACGATCTCACAGTTCTGTAACCTCGTTCCTGGTCAGGAGAGATCCGGGGCTGTGTAAATGGTTGAATTATAACAGAAAAATAACGGCGGTCTCAGAACGTAACTGGCATGAGTTGTGCTATTGCTACTGGGACTATGAGCCATAGAGCTGAAATCATCAGCAGGATCGCATCGGTCCCTCCCCTGCCGAGCGCCTCGACAGAGGTCGTCCGGCTGGTTCGCGATCCTGAATCACCCAGCGCGCAGGTCGCAACTGCAATCGAGTACGATCCCTCCCTGACCATGAACGTGCTGCGCGTCGCGAACTCTTCCTCTTTCGGCGCCCCTCAAACGGTCGGCTCGGTCAGAGAAGCTTTCTCCAGGCTCGTGCCCGACAACGGGTTCCAGTCTGTCCTGGCGGCCGCGGTGGGCAAGATCGCCGAGGGGCCGATGGGCGGCTACGACGTTTCGGGCGAGGACCTCTGGGACCACCTGATCGGGAGCGCCATCGCTGCGACAAAACTCGCACAAGTGCTGAAGGTGAGTATCCCTGAGCATCTGTTCACCGCGGCCCTGACGCACGACATCGGCAAGGTGGTGCTCGGAACGTTTCCGGAAGTAAATGCGCGGGCGATCACCGCCCTTGCCCTCGAACAGAGAATCTCCTTCGAGCAGGCCGAGCAGAAGACCCTCGGGATCGACCACGCAGAGGTGGGAGCCTTCCTCGTGGAGCAATGGTGCCTGCCGTTGAGTATCGTGGACGCTGTCCGGTTGCATCACCAGCCGGAAAGAGCTGTCCAGGATCCTCTGATCGTGAACCTGGTGCACGTTGCGGACGTAGTCTGCCTGATGGCCGGGGTGGGTGCGAGCGTCGACGCCCTGAGCTACCGCCCCTCGAGCCATGCCATGGAGAGGCTCGGCCTGCAGCTGAGTCTTCTCGATCAGATCGTGTACGACGTGCTCAACGAATTGCTCAAGGTTCGCACGCTCTTCAAGTTCCGCGAGGGGTCTCCCCAGTAAGGTCGAGTCCGTGGGTAGAGAATATCCTCGTGAACATCTCCACGATGCCCATGGTGAGCAGATAGATCGACTCGGCTCCCAGATTGACCTCGGCCGAACGGTCGAAGAAAAGGGTCAGCTTTGATTCGAATTCCTGGTCGGCGCACCAGTAAGCAATCATGAGCGGCACTCTGGGCATGGGATACACGACAATAGCGTGGTCGGAGGTGGAAAAGGCCTTTCCCGTTTTCTGCCCGACCGGCGAGGGGCTGAAGAGGCTCATGGCATCGAAGAAGAAATCCGGGTCCTCGTCGATGATCTGCTTCATACCGCGCTCGCATCTCCAGGAGAAGAAGCGTGCCCAGTCCTTGGCCTGCTCGAGTTCCCCAAAGGGCAGCCACTCGCCAGTCAATTCGCGGCCCGTGCTGCGGACCGTGTAGTTCAGGAGCGGCAGGTGCACCCAGGCGTTCACGTGACACTCTGAATACAGGTTGCCCTGCCGGTCCAGTTCGAAGACCTTGCCCAGGCAGGGGATCGCAAGGCGCTCGTCATTGACGGAGGCGCCGATCCTCTGCGCGGCTTCCTCGAAGTCGACTTGGGGGATCTCCGCCTTGAGGCGGTCGAAGAGTTCGTCCCGCCTGTCTTCTACCTTTTCTTCTTTCTTGGCCACATCGCCGCCCAGGGCCTCGATCGCCTCCTCGTTCAGGTGGGGGCACTCCCGCAGCTTCTTCTTGCCCTGAACCACGAGGGCCGCAAAGGCCAGGCAGGTGGGGCAACCGCACTTCTTGCAGTTGGATTTGTCCAGGATCTTCAAGATATCCACGGCTGTTCGTTGTGTCGGTGGCATTCCACTTCCTTTCGCCTGCTCGGCAGCCTGGGTTTCCGGCCCGGATCCTGTGGGAAGCCCGTCTATGGAGCCCAGTTGATCACAATTCCCGCGGGAATACATCGCCCGTTCGGTGGATAGCCCAAGATTCTTCCCATAGATCGGGGACAGCCACCAATTTAAAGTACCGAAAACACTCGATTTTAAGTCCGAATTAAGTGGCTGTCCCCGATTTTTCCCGATTTTTCAGAAAACCGGTCAAACAACCGGCCAAAGTGTTGGCAGAAGGATTCGTCCTGTCCGGGCTTTGCCCTTCTACTTCCCGAACCTGTATGATGCTTCCGTTCTGGGAGAAGGCTTCCGGGATCTGGCCGTCTCCACGCGTGACTGAGAACGAGACGAAATCGGAAAGGACCTCATGAACCATCCAAAGGCGATCGGATTCGACCTGTTCAACACCCTGCTGACCGTTCATCCCGATGCCATGGAGGAGGCCCACCAGAGGCAGATCCGGGCTCTCCACGAAGAGGGGCTTCCCGTGGAGGCGGAGGCCTTCGGCAAGGCTTACCTGGAGGCGGCCGTGAAGTTCCTCAAGGCGGCCCACAAGGACGGGAGAGAAACGCACAACCGTTTCTGGATGGCCGAAGCGCTGGAGAGCCTCGGGTACAGCCTGTCCCCGGAAGACCCCCGGATCGCGAAGGCCGTGGACGCCCACTTCTCTGCCTTCTACCCGAACAGCAAGCTCATCCCGGGAACGAAGGAGCTCCTGGGCGACCTGGGAGAGCGTTACCCCCTCGGGATGCTCACGAATTTCACCGATGGGCCGGCCGTACGAAAGCTCATCGACCTGCTCGGGCTCAACCCCTTCTTCAAGGACGTGCTCGTGTCGGGGGAGCTGGGATACCGGAAGCCCCATCCCTACGTGTTCGAGCGGTTCGTGGAGGCGCTGGGCGTACCGGCCAATCAGATCCTCTTTGTGGGGGATGACGTGGAGGCGGACGTGAAGGGGGCGAAGGCTGCAGGTCTTCAGCCTGTGCTCACGACCTGCGTGGAGGACGGAAATCTGCCCGCCGCCCGGACGCCCCTCTCCCCGGCCGAGACCGTGTACCCCGAGGACGTGCCGAGGATATCCTGCTGGCAGGACCTGCGCGACTTACTCGAGGCTTGATGAGGAGGCTTCTGGATTCCCGCGTGCGCGGGAATGACAGCATCTGGGAGCGCATTGCAGAGCTTGGGATATTGCGAGCCGAAGGCGCGGCAATCCCCGGCTGAAG
This sequence comes from Syntrophobacteria bacterium, assembly GCA_030145435.1. GTDB lineage: Bacteria > Desulfobacterota > DSWW01 > DSWW01 > DSWW01 > S015-6. The sequence continues at coordinate 4,890 of JAQYVQ010000263.1, forward strand.
GTGCTGCAGTGATCCGGGGGTTGTGCTAGATGTCTTTCACCGAGGAGATGTGGATCCACCCTTCCTCGAACTTGCCCGACTTACACTCGATCCAGTCTCCGTCCGTTCTCAGGACCTTGACCTCGACCCCTTTGTTGAGCCGGGTGACTTCCGAGTACCCTTCGCCCGGACCTTGATAGACGACCGCATTCTGTGCGACGGCAAGAACATCCGACGTATCACCCTTGGTGAATGCCTTTTCCGCCTCCACCACAAGGGCTGCCGTAGTGGTGGCAGCAACCATGACAACCGGGGCGAGCGCGCACGCCTGCAGGAACGAGGCGGCAAGGATCAGGCAAAGCATCAGGGCCGCGATCGGGGGGATCCTGACCGGGCCGTCGGTGCGTGAAAGACGACTCTGTTGCGGTTGGGTTCTGTTTCTTCTCATCTGTCCTCTTCCTTTACCAGGGTGTCGATTAATGCATAACCGCTTTCGAGGGAATGACGGCACGGCAGGGATTCTCCGTTTTTCGAAACCCTCTTATGCAAGATGTCGGAGGACGTCTGCCGGGCAGGAGACCACGATTCAGGGTACTGGGGGGTATTCTCGGAGGGCCTTCCAGGGCCTTCATCTTACCCGATCTCTGATGCCTTACTCGATCTTACCTCTTTCGCGCAGCAGTCTGTCCAACTCTCGCAGTCACGTCAACAATACCGGACCGTGTACTCGCCCCGAAAAGCACTGGCGATGATTCACAATAACACAAAGGTCTGAAAAAGTAAAACGTTTGATTCCCAACCTCTCTCTGTCTACTTCTTATCGGCCAACCCGTGCTGTTTCATTCGCCAGACCAGGAGATCCAGCCGGTCCTGCCCGAAGAAGGGCTCTCCGTTGAAGACCATCGTGGGGACCCCCCAGTGCCCCGCCTCTTCCAGGGCCTTCTGGTTCTCAGCGGCAATTCCATCGTAATATTCGGGCTTTGCCTCGATGGCCTTGTCCATCTTTTCCAGGTTCAGCCCGGCCCGGGCGACCACCTTCTCCAGGTGGTCCCCTTCGTGCCAGTCCTTGACCTCACCGGTCCAGATGATCCTGCTCGCCTCCTCGGCAAAGGCGAGGCCCTTCCCCTCCAGGGTGGCCGCGATGCCGAGCCGCACCAGGCGGTAGATGTAGGGCTGCTCCTTGCTGATCTCCATGGTCTCGAAATCCATGACGATCGGGTCGGGTTGCGGCCAGGCCAGGGGGATCCCCTCCATCTGGGCGACACGAACGATGTCCAGGAGCACATAGCGCGGCCACATGGGATTGACCGTCTTGAAGAAATCCGCCTTCCTCACGGCGAGCGGATAGACGGGTCGAAAGTTGACGCTCACATCGTACTTCTTCGTCAACTCGACGATTCGCCCGGTCGCCAGGTACGAATAGGGGCTGCGAAACGAATAGAACAGATCGAATTCCAGGGACATGGCGTTT
>JAQYVQ010000378.1 GCA_030145435.1 Syntrophobacteria bacterium
GGGGGTGAAGACCATGGACTTTGGGTATTTTCTGAGGCGGCTGGACCAGGGTAGCTATGTGGACCCACTCAAGGAGGCCGTGGTCTTCAAAGACGAGAGGATAACCTACCAGGAATTGCGTAACCGGTCGTACCGACTTGCCAATGCCCTTTCGTCCCTGGGGGTGAACAAAGGGGATCGTGTAGCCGTACTCCTGAGAAACTGCCCCGAGTGGTTCAATATATTCTTCGCCGTGGCCAGCTTAGGGGCGGTGATGGTGCCTGTGAATTTTCTCCTGAAATCCAAGGAAGTCGAGTTCATCGTCCGCGACTCCGGAGCGAAGGTGCTGTTGGTCGGCCAGGATCTCCTGCCGTTGGTCAACCCGAGCAGCGAGGCGACCCCGGAGTTAGCCAGTGTGATCTGTATCGGCCAGGAAGCCCCACCCACACCCGCTCTCTCCTACGCGGACCTCATGCAAAAGCAAGAAGCTGATCCCCCTGGCGGGCACCCGCCTCAGGCCGACGACCTCTTCCTCCTGCAGTACACTTCGGGTACGACGGGCTTTCCCAAGGGCGCCATGCACACCCAGGGTACGATTCTGTGGAATTCCTTTCATCAGATCGGTGATTTCACAGTTACCGAGAAGGATCGCTACCTTTGCGTGCCCGGGCTCTGCTGGGCAGCAGGCTTTCACGATTTTGTGCTGGCTGCTCTGTGGATGGGCGGGACCGTTGTTGTCGTGCCGAGTGGCGGCCTGGAGATAGGCCCCCTGCTCGAGATCCTCCAGGAGGAGAAGATCACAAAGGTGTTGCTGGTCCCATCCATTCTCAAACAGGTGGTGGACTATCCCGATCTCCAAGAATTCGACCTGAGCAGCCTTGAATTCGTCGCTTCAGGAGCTGCGCCCGTGCCCGTAACAGTGATCGAGCAATTCAACGCACTCCTTCCGAAGAGCACTCTCGTACAGGGATACGGGCTTTCGGAGGGCCCCACCATCGCCATATGTCTCAGCAAGCAGGACGCCATCCGGAAGATCGGCTCTGTGGGAAAACCGCTTACCAACTGCGAGGCCCTGATCGTGGACGAATCCGTGAACCGCGTTCCTCCGGGGACCAAGGGGGAGATCATCCTCCGAAGCCCTGCTACGATGAAGGGGTACTGGAACCGGCCGGAGACGAACCAGGACGTCTTTGTGGAGGGCTGGTTGCGTACGGGTGACATGGGCGAGTATGACGAAGAGGGGTATATCTATATAACCGGTCGAATCAAGGACATGTACATCAGCGGGGGGCTCAATGTCTATCCTGCAGAGATCGAGAACGTCATATTGAAAGATGCGGGGGTCGCCGAGACGGCCGTGATCGGCATCACGGACCCGAAATGGGGCGAGGTAGGGTGCGCGATTATCGTCCCCAAAGAGGGGGCGGAGATCTCGATCCCGGAAATCGAAGCGATATGCAAGGAAGCGCTTGCAGCCTACAAGGTTCCCAAGAAGTATATTCTTCAGCAGCAGCCTCTCCCGCGCACGGCATCCGGAAAGGTCAAGAAATACGAACTCCAAGAGTCCTATCAAGAATAGACCGCTACCGCTGACCAACCCATCGATAACGAATGAAAGGAGCCCGCATGATTCTGCTGAACCCCAAGAAGCATGATCGAGAGTACCTTGACGAGAAATCAAGGGACATCATGCTCAAGACCATTGCGTTCTTTGAAGACAAGGGACGAGGGAAGGTCAAGAAGGATGACCACGAGCGAACATGGTACGCCGATTTCCTGGAATTTCAGAAAAAGGAAAAGGTGTTTTCAACACTCCTCACGCCCGCACCTTATGGGGAGGGAGATCCGGATACCCGTTGGGACACGTATCGAAATTGCGAGTTCAACGAAATCCTTGCTTTTTACGGTCTGCCCTACTGGTACACCTGGCAGGTCTCCATCCTCGGCCTCGGTCCCATCTGGATAGGGCAAAACGAGGAAGTGAAGAAGCAGACCGCCAGCCTTCTGAAGGAGGGCGGGATCTTCGCGTTCGGCCTTTCTGAAAAAGAACACGGAGCGGATCTCTACTCCACGGAGATGGCCCTGACCCCGGAAGCGGACGGCGCGTATAAGGCCAACGGCCGAAAGTACTACATCGGCAACGGTAATGAGGCGGCCCTTGTATCCACCTTCGCGAAGATGTCCGACTCGGGCGATTACGTGTTCTTCGTGGTTGGTTCGAAACATGGGAAATACGAATGTGTAAAGAATGTCGTCAACTCCCAGAATTTCGTTGCCGAGTACGCTCTCCACGACTATCCGATAACGGAAGCCGACATCCTGGCAAAAGGCCGGGGTGCTTGGGACGCTGCACTGAATACCATCAATGTAGGCAAGTTCAACCTTGGCTGGGCCTC
>JAQYVQ010000356.1 GCA_030145435.1 Syntrophobacteria bacterium
CGTGGAGACCGAGGACGGCGAGGAGTCCATCCCGGCCGATACGGTGATCATGGCCGTGGGGTCCCGCTCGGTCAACGAACTGGCCCCGGCCGTGATGACGGAAGGGGTGAAGGTCATCACCCTCGGAGACGCAAAAGAGCCGAGAAAGCTCACCGAGGCAATTCGCGAAGGCTTCGAAGAAGCGTTGAAGTTGTAACGCACCATCCCTGTTCCGCCTACACGCCTCCAAAATAGGGGACGTCCTCCAAAGCAGGGGACGTCCTTGCCTTTCCCCGGTAAGAATGCATAGATTGTCCACATCAAGTTTTCTGCAAGGCCGTTACTTTTCTCGAGGCTCGGCTTCAAGAAGGGAAGGAGCGAGAAGGATGACGCAAAACATGAATGCCATCATCATGGGAGGGATACTCCCCGCCGTCTTTTTCGGCCTTGCCGGGGTTTTTGCAAAACCGAGCACCCAGGCAGGGATCGGAACAGGGCTGTATCTTGTTTGTGTTGGGCTCGCGGCCGCGCTGGTGGGTCTGGTCTTTCATCTCTCCCTCCCGGACAAGACAATATCCATACGATCAGGTGGCTTCGCGATTCTTGTGGGTCTGACATGGGCGATTGCCGCGGGCCTGGTCGCATTCACCCTGAGCAAGTATTCTACGCCCATCTCCAAGTTGGTGCCTCTCTACAACATGAATACTCTCGTGGCGGTCTGCATCGGCCTGGTTGCCTTTGCTGAATGGAAGGATGTCCACATTTCCAAACTGATCATCGGATCCGTTCTCGTGGTCATCGGGGGCACTTTGGTGGCAAACGCATGAAGTGGGGAAGGTGTTACGGGAGGAGGCATGTGCCGGACGGAGGTTCGAATCAAAGCCATGTCCCAATTTGAACTCGTCATTGGAAACAAGAACTACTCTTCCTGGTCCTTGCGGCCGTGGCTCGTTCTGAGGCATTTCCGGATACCGTTCACCGAGTGCAGAATCCCTCTGTATCAGGGCGACTCCAAGGCGGCGCTGCTCGAGCACTCGCCATCGGGAAGAGCACCCGTACTCCACGACGGAACGACAACGGTCTGGGACTCCCTGGCGATCATCGAATACCTTGTAGAGAAACACGCGGAAAAGGGTATCTGGCCCGTTGACCGTGAAGCGAGAGCGATCGCGAGGGCCGTCTCCGCAGAGATGCATTCCGGGTTCGAGGCTCTCCGGACCCATCTTCCCATGAACTGTCGAGCTCGAGGACGCATCCGGGCGTTGACGGAGGAGGCCGAGCGTGATGTGATGAGAGTTCAGGAAATCTGGACTTCCTGCCGGAGAGAGTTCGGGGATCGAGGCGAGTGGCTCTTCGGTGATTTCAGCGCTGCGGATGCCATGTTTGCCCCGGTTGTCATTCGGTTCAGCGGCTACGGGATCCGGTGTGATGAAAGGGGTTCTGCATACGTGGATTTCGTATTGGGGCACCCGGCCCTACAGGAATGGATGAATCACGCGCAAGGGGAGAGCGAAATCGTTGAAGAGCTTGAAGTCGGTGAAGAACGTGAGTGACGGGAGTTTGCCGTGAATCTTCTCGCCATCGTGGGAAGCCCGAGAAAAGGCAAAGCGACAGACACCCTGGTTGATAAGGCAATCGAGGGTGTCAAATCGAGAGACCCGGATTGTAGCGTCAAGAAGATTCATCTGATGGACTACAACATCGAATACTGCAGGAACTGTCTCGTTTGCCGGGATACGAAAACGGATGACCCGTATGTAAAGTGTGTGATCCGTGATGATATGGATATCATCAGTGAAGACTTGGTGAAAGCGGATGCTCTGATCATAGCCACGCCCGTTCATCTGGGCTATGCCACTGCGGTTATGACCACATTTCTGGGGAGAATGGCGTGGATCTTCACGAAGCCTGAAGGAAGAATCTTGACGATTACAGGGCTTCCCACGGTTCCCAGATCCAAGAAGAAGCGGAGAGCGATTATCATTGTGCCTTCAGGGATCATTCCGCCGCTCTACAGAAGGTTCTGTGATTGGGCCACACCCATGATCAAGGCAACGATCAAGGACACCATGAATGCGAAGACCGTTGGAGATTTGTATGCCGGAGATATCGATCATAGGGGGGTCGAGTACTATTTCGGGAAAGCATACAAGCTTGGCCGGAGGCTGGCGTAACCATTCCAAAGAGGGTCTCCCGGATACACGAGGGTAGCTTAAGACCCGTTTCTGCAAATGATCGGAGGAGAAATGCGACGGAAAGAGCACTCGTTCATCATCTGTGCTGTCTTCTCTTTGACTCTGGTCCTCAGTGCCTGTTCCAACGGGATCAACTTTGACAGTGACGACATTCTGTATGTCACCAGTATCCTGGGCAGTGAGATCGTGTTGATGGACCGGGAAACGGGCGAAGTGCTCCAAAGGTTGGGTGCAGGGCAGGGAGTGAACGGTCCGGATGACATTGCGGTAGCGCCGGATGGCACTCTCTACTGGACCAACTACTCGAGCGGGGAAGCCTGCCGGCGGGCAGCCGATACCAGCACCTGCCAGTTTGTTGGGGCCTTTATCAATCCCATCACGATCTCTGATGATGGCCGGGTGTTCGTTGCTACGGCCATGCCCATATTCTCCGACGCCCTGTATGAGCTCGATCCGGACCTCGTTCAAGCCCCGATGCGCATCTTCAACAACGCGGGGATGTTGAACGGAATGGATTGGGGACCGGATGGATTTCTTTACGCTCCGAGCTGGACAGAGGCGAACATCCTTCGCATCGACGTCGATTCGTGCGACGAGGCGGAGTCGTGTGACAGAGAGACAATCGTGGATGGGACGATCGGTATGCCTGCCGCCGTGAAATTTGATTCCCAGGGCAATCTCTATGCACTGGACTCTTTGTCCGGGGAGGTCCTCCAGGTTGACACCACTACCGGAAGCTTAACGGTGATCGCTACCCTTCCCGCAGGTTTGGACAATCTAGCCTTTGATTCCGAAGACCGTCTGTTCGTCTCCAACATTGTAACCGGCATGGTCGTCGAGGTCTTTGCCGACGGCACCACGCGCATTGTAAGCGGCCTGGGCCCTCCATGAGGAAGCGCGCCTCGCTGTCGAAGTCCTGCCGGCGAGGCAACGAAGTCGGCCCCAAGATGAGCGAGAGAGCATGAGCACAAAGACGTTACCATTTAGCGGAGAAACACTGGCAGCCATCCTCGATAAGCACCCCACCCCTTTCCATCTCTATGACGAGGGGGCAATCCGTGGAAATGGGGGACGTTGTTTACTTCGTTAACTTTCTCCGCAAGTTAAGAGAATAAACAACGTCCCCTAAATGTTCCCAGGAGTTCAAATGGTTGCCCTGATCGAAAAGCCTACGATTGTCGAGTCCGTGGGAAACAAGCCGAAGGCGATCGAGGAATATGTGGGGTGTGTCAACTCAGGACACAAAGGCGTGAGTATTGCCAGGATGAAGTCCCCATGCGGGGTGGGAGGAGCCCGGTCAGCGACCGGAGTTCGAGGAAATTACGGTCGTCCTGGGTTATTCTTCTTTTAGAACCTGTGTAAGTCTGGACAAACAAAATGCCTGATCCATCCGTAGTGCTCTATATGCCGAGGAGATTCAGAGCCATCGGCGAGGGGACGACCCAGAAGATGCCTCTCGAAGTCTTGGCACTTGCGGGACCTCTGGTCGAGAGGGGATACAAGGTAAAGATCATTGATGCCAACGTCCAGCAGAACAGCCTGGAGCTGCTCTTGGAAGCCTGCCGGGAATCTGTTTGCCTCGGGATCAGCTGCATCCTCGGGTACCAGATCATCGATGGGATGGAAGCCGCGGCGGAGATCAGAAAAAGATATCCGGATCTTCCGATCATATGGGGAGGCTGGTTCCCCTCTGTCATGCCAGAGTCCTTCTTAAATGAGGGCGTCGCCGATCTCGTTGTCATGGGTCAAGGAGAGATAACCTTTCTCGAGGTAGTCGAGCGCTTGTCCTCGGGTGAGGGCATGGAGGGTGTGCAAGGCGTAGCCATAAGAGAGAATGGGCAGGTGAGGATCACGCCTGCAAGGGATCTCTGTCAGCTCGAGGATTTGCCCGCCATGCCTTTCTCATTGCTGGACTACGAAACGTACTATCAATCAGATCCGGGTGTCCCCTTCGAGAGGTACCTCTGGGCAGCGGCGAAGAATCAGAGGTGGTCCAGGCAGGACATGAGGCTCTTGTGGTACATGTCGAGCTGGGGTTGCCCGAACGACTGCAAATTCTGCTGCTCTGGAGGGGTGACCCGAAGGCGATGGACGGCACTCGGGCCGAAAAGGGTAATCGACGAGCTCGGGCCTCTGACCACCAGCAACAGAGTTGACGTGGTTAGTTTCTGTGATGCGAACTTCTTTGTCAATCGGAAGCGTGTGCTCGAGCTATGCAAGGCCAAACAGGATCTTGGGCTCGAATTTCTCTGGCATGCGTCCGCTGATCCAGACACGGTTGCGCACATGAGCGGCGCTGAGCTGACGAGCCTCTCAGCGAGCGGATGCTTCAGCCTGTTTATCGGGACGGAATCGGGTTCGGAAGAAACGCTTGCGAGGGTAAACAAGAAGCACAGCCCCGAAGAGAACGAGCACTGTGCGGAGCTTCTTGTCAGACATAACATCACGCCCATCCTCTCTTACATTGTCGGGACCCCGGAGGAGTCTCCCGATTCAATAGAGATGACCTTTGAGCAGTGCAGACGGATCAAGTCAAGGTACCCGAATGCGAGCATCACCATTCTCAACTATCTTCCTCTCCCTGGGACCGGTCTCTACCATGACTCCGTCAAGGCGGGTTTCGTTGAGCCCGGCTCCCTGACAGCATGGGGAGAACTCGGCGAGACCTCCTACTACGCCGGGCCAACGTTCAACAACCTGGGATCGTCACAGGCAAGAACCGTCTCCCGCCTAAGGCACTTCTACTTCTCCTTTATCGACCTGCCTTGGCAGAAGGCGAGGCTCGGACTTGCCGAAAGGATACTCCGCCGATTTGCCGTTCTTCGGGTACGATACGGGATCCTTCGCCTCCCTGTGGAGTTCTGGGCCGCCAAGGCGGCGGCAAGGCTCCTGAACACGGCACGGAAGCTCATCAGGCGGCGCAGAGTCGAACCGGTGGAACCGAACGGGCCACCCTCGTCGTAGGAGATGGGCACCAGAAAGACACAACGAAGAGGTGAATAAGAAAGAATGAGCACAAAGACGTTACCGTTTAGCCGAGAAACACTGGCAGCCATCCTCGAAAAGCATCCCACGCCTTTTCATCTCTATGACGAGGCGTCGATCCGCAGGAATGCACGTGCCCTGGCAGAGGCGTTTTCGTGGAACAAGGGGTTCAGGGAGTACTTCGCCGTAAAGGCCACGCCGAATCCCTACCTTCTCAAGATCCTTTCGAAAGAAGGGTTCGGTGCTGACTGCAGCTCTCTTCCCGAACTGGTTCTCGCTGAAAGGGTCGGCGTCGTCGGTGAGCACGTCATGTTCACGTCCAACGACACGCCACCCGAGGAGTTCCAGAAGGCGAAACAACTCGGCGCCATCATCAATCTGGACGACATCTCTCACATCCCCGTTCTCGAGGCATGTGCCGGCCTTCTGGAGACGATCTGTTTCCGATACAATCCGGGCCCCCTCAAGAAGGGGAATGTGATCATAGGCCATCCGGAGGAGGCCAAGTACGGTTTCACCCGGGAACAGCTCTTCGAAGGATATCGGATTCTCCGCGACAGGGGGGTCAAGCGATTCGGCATCCACACCATGGTCGCCTCGAATGAACTCGACCCGATGTACTTCATCGAGACCGCCGAGATTCTCTTCAACCTTGTGACGGAGATATCCCGTGAACTTAACATCCGATTCGACTTCGTCAACATCGGTGGCGGCGTGGGCATCCCCTACCGTCCCGAAGAGGCGCCCGTCGATCTGGACGTGGTCAGCCAGGGGATACGCGGGCGTTACGAGGAGATCGTCGAAGGGCATGGGTGTGGTCCCCTCGATCTCTACATGGAGTGCGGCAGGTTCATCACCGGTCCGTACGGCTATCTGGTCGCCCGGGTGCGGCACATCAAGAAGACCTACAAGAACTTCGCCGGGCTGGACGCCTGCATGGCCGACCTGATGCGGCCGGCCATGTACGGCGCCTATCATCACATCACGGTCATTGGGAAAGAGGACGAACGTCCGGACGTGATGTACGATGTGACCGGGTCCCTTTGTGAAAACAACGATAAGTTCGCGATCGATCGGATGCTTCCCAAACTCCAATCAGATGACATCCTGGTCATTCACGACACGGGTGCACACGGTCACGCCATGGGGTTCAACTACAACGGCAAGCTCCGGTCCGCGGAGCTGCTCCTCCGTGAAAACGGAACGGTGGAACAGATTCGAAGAGCGGAAACCCTCGAGGATCACTTCGCGACGCTGGATTTCGAAAGGCTTGGGAGTTTTCCCGTCTGAGGGGTGTGATCGTGACGTCACACGATCCGGCAACGGCTAACCGACGAAGGCTGGAAACGCAAGAATGCCGACAAAGAGAGAAAAGTTCAAGCCTGGGGTCGACCGAGATGTTCTGTTGCTGCTGGCCGGTTTGATGTGGGTCTGCGTCGGGACCATGCTCTTGACCTTTTCCTATTCCTGGTTACATGCGTCGCAGGAGGGTGCTTCTCTTGTTTGGGCCGGGGCCGGCGTGTTTCTGGCCATGGGGATACACCATTTCGGATTTCTCAGGGTTGTGGACAAGAATTTGGGACGAATTCTTCCCATGGAAGGGAAGAAGTGCCTGTTCTCTTTCATGACGTGGCAGAGTTACCTGATCGTTGGCGTAATGGTCGCACTGGGCGTGTTGCTCCGTCATTCCCCGATCCCGAAGCGCTACTTGTCGATACTGTATACTGGAATCGGGTTAGCACTCATCCTTTCGAGTGTTCGGTACCTGAGAGCCCTCTTGAGTCAGCTGAGAAGAAGTGCATAGAAACGGATAGAAAGAAGGGCGGGGAATCCTGATGAATTACGCGAAAAAAGGAGCGTTTCTGTCCGGTGCGGTGTTTCCAGGCCTGGGCCAGGTTGTTCTAAAGCACTACGTGCGCGGCATCGCTCTGATGTTTGCGGTCTCGGCCAGTCTGGTCGTGATCGTGAAGAAAGCCTTGGAACAAGCCCTTGCGATCCTCGAGAAGGTTCAGTGGGAGGGCGGG
>JAQYVQ010000541.1 GCA_030145435.1 Syntrophobacteria bacterium
AAGGAGACATTCTCCGGGGTGGTGGGCGCCTTCCCGACGATGAAATCGCCCGCCTCGTTCACGATGAAGGTGTCGGTGAAGGTGCCTCCCGTGTCGGTGTAGCAGAGCTGCGGCTTCCAGGGTTGATCCATTCAAGCCTCCTCCTCTAAGCTCTTGAGACTCTACCCGAGAGGTGTTTCCGGGGACCAGATCTCTTTGCCGCCGTCAAAGCTGGCTGTGAACACCCGGGCTTGGTCTGTCGAGACCTCCACGTTGGGAATGACAGCGCCGGACAGGTTGTCGAACCCGGGCGGCACATAGATCGTGAAGTCCAACGGCTTCACCTTGCCCTCTGCCACCCCCTGGACATAGCTGTCCAGGCCGGTCTGATCCGGTTCGGTCACGATCCCCCCGGCGTACCGGCTCTGGTTCTGGGTGCTGTCGGCGTGGGAGAAGGCCATTCCGTAAAGGCTGGGGAATTGGATTCTCTCCGGGTACTGTTCCCCGAACAGGGACAAGCCGAAGAGGACGTGCTTTGCCAGCTCGAAGCTCGGCCACTTCCCCTTGCCCCACGTGAGGCCGGGTATGAATAGATCCGGGAATTCCGTTTCCATCAGAGACATCTGATAGGCAACCCCGCAGATGAAGCCATAGTTGAATTCCTTGAACAGATCATGGCCGTGTGCATTCCAGGAGGCATCCATGAGCTTGAGCACCGAGGTCGTCTGGTCGAATTTACCCTGCAGGAACCCGGATTCCTCGGACGCGATCCGGGAGACAATCCTGGCCGACAGGTAGAGGTAGGCACCGGAAATCCCTCTCTTTCCGTATTCCTCATAGGTGACGACGCCGTCTCTGTTCTCGTCGAACACGGCCAGGAACTCCTCTTTCAAAGCGGAACCGGTCAGTCGATCGATCGACTCCAGGTAGCCGAGAAAAGTCTTCTGCATGTCCCAGGGCAGCTTGAAGTCGTCGTAGTAGAGCGTCTTCGTGATCAGGTCTGTGAAGACGCCGTCTTTCACCATGCCCGGATGGCCTTGAATCGAGACAAGCGGGCGCTTCGACACCGCATCTTCGCCCACCACATAGTAGCTTCTTTCCCCCAGACCCCTTTGCTGGGCACTCAGAAGACTTGCGTCCCGGGAGAGGGGACAATCATAGCCGTCACGGGTGACGATCTGATCCCCCTCGACAGTGGGCAAGGGCACGCGTTGGGGGAAACGGCCTCCGTGCCCGTCTTCGATTTCCACGGTCACGGCCTCTTTCAGCGGAACATTGCTGAAGAAGTAACGTGCGCTCAGGAGATCCGTGGCCACCGGGTCCACACCGGCAAAGACCATGCCCTCCGGCTCCTTTGTGGCGGATCCGGTGAAGCCGGTGTGGTCGTGGTTGATGGATTCGATTCCGTCCACTACATGGAGCATGAAGATGCCCGCGCCCTTGACCGCCTGAATGATGTCGACCATCGTGGCGTTGATGCCCCCTGTCTTTGCCAGCACGTATTCTCCGCGCGCATCCTTCCTGGGCAGATCGGTGTCGGTGTCCATTTCCGGCACCCAGATTTCATGAGGGATGGCCCCCTTGATGCCCGGTGTGGGGCGGTGAGGGACGCTGTAATCCCATTGTGTGCCCCCCGCACTGGCGTGCTGCATCGGATAGAGCCCGATACCGAGGTTCTTGATGACATTCGTGAAGAGGGTCATGTTGTGAACCTTCAGCTTCGGGACGTTTACCAGAACACATCCCGGATAGGCGCTTCGATCTTCCGGATCATCCGGGTCTCCGCCTATGACCGCCTTGTGGAGGGTGATGGACTTGTAGTTGACCCCACCGGCCACCCTGACCTCGCGGCCTTTGTTCGTGTCGTCAAAGATCCGGTTCAGGTCGTACACCATGAGCCTGTCCTGCGCCTCCCCCGGGGGGAGGTAGGTGCCGGATACGCTCTCTTCGTAGCCTTGCATGGGATCGTCGGTCTGGTCGGGCCGGAGGGTTTCCGCCAGGTATTTGCGGACGAAGTAGAAGCCCCAGCCGCCGTAGAAATCGCCTGACCTGCCCTCGATCACGGCCTCGGGCGTCACCGGATGACCGTCGGATGTGAGCCTCGAGTAGAACCGGGCGGTGGCCGTAACTGCCGTCGCTGCTTCCCCGATGGCCATCTGGTGATAGGTTATGTTCATCTTGTCGTGGAACCATCGCATCAGGGCCGCGATGAAGGGCCACTCCGTGCAGGCCGTGCTGCCGCCATCCGGGCCGTACGTTTGGAAATCTATGTTCGTCGGGGTGACCACGTTTGGCTTGAAGAGGAGCTTCTGGCCCCCCCTGACTCTCTCCATGACCTCTCTGCCGAACCCGGTTTCTTCTTCAAGTGCACCGAGGGCCATGTCGAGGCATTCATAGGTGTAGTCGATCTTCTCCCTGATCTTGTCCCAGGCCGCCTGGTCGGAATCGCTTAGGTAATCCTTGAGGAGGTCCCCGATGCCGGCATACGATCTTTCCGCGGCCATCCTCACGGCACCGACGGGTGACCCGTCTGTGTCCACGGCCTGCTTCCCGATGGGTGTATCCACTTGTGTATCTTTGCTGAAGGGCACGGAGGGACCTCCTTCTTGCGGTCTTTGGAAAGGGTGGGGTGATCGTTGCCGCACAGAGCCCCAACCTGAAGGGCACATGGGATCGGATCGTCTCGAGGTTCGGCGGCTAAATTCATCATAGGGGATAAACCCGTCCCAGGCAACTTGCCTGGGACGGTCGAGAACCCTGTCGGATGGACGGTCAGCTCCTGAGGATCTCCCCGGACTCGCAGTAGTGCTTCAGCGAGTCCCCTAGAAAGGTCATCATGCCGGTCATCCCGGCGGCCGTGGCGTCGCCCACGTGACGGTTGCCTTCCTCGTTCACGGCAGTGACCGTGAAATCCCATTGCACCAGGGTGTTGCCGTCGCCCTGGTCCTGCATCTCGGCTTCGAAT
>JAQYVQ010000006.1 GCA_030145435.1 Syntrophobacteria bacterium
GCGCGGCCTGGCGTTCGAGTTCAACGTCGGTGAGCGGTGCAGCGAATTCACGATAATCGCGGATACGTTCGCCCACGGGTCGTTTCGACGGATCCTTCCGGTTGTAGATCATGAATCCCGTGGGCTTACCCATCATAGACCTCTTCCGTTGCCGAGACCGTTTCACCGTCCCGGTCTTCCTGGAGTCTCATGCGCTCGAGAGATTGCTTGTAATCGATCGGCATCACCTTCACGAAGGAGGGAAGGCAGGCCTCCCAATTGTCCAGAATCTTCCGGGCCCGCAGGCTGCCCGTGTAGTGCACGTGGGCCTCTATCAAGGTCTTGAGCTCTTGCTGATCCTCTTCGGTCCAGACGCTTTCCAGGTCAACGGTGTCCAGGTTGCATCGCGTATCGAAGATCCCGGATTCGTTGTACACGTATGCCACGCCTCCCGTCATGCCGGCGGCGAAGTTGTACCCGGTTGTGCCCAGGACCACGACCACCCCCCCTGTCATGTACTCACATCCGTGGTCCCCAATCCCCTCCACCACGGCCCTGGCCCCGCTGTTTCGGATGGCGAAGCGCTCGCCTGCCAGGCCGTAAATGTACGCCTCCCCTCGAACGGCCCCGTAGAGGACGACGTTGCCCACGATGACGTTCGAACTTGGATCGAATCCTGCCGACCCGGGGGGCACGAGGATGATCTTGCCGCCGGAAAGCCCTTTGCCCGCATAGTCGTTCGCATCCCCTTCCACGCGAAGGGTCACCCCTGCGGCAAGAAAGGCGCCCAGGCTCTGGCCTGCCGAACCGGTCAGGGCGAGGGTGATCGTTTCCGGGGGGAGACCGTCCAAACCGTAGCGCCGGGCGATCTCACCGCTCAACATAGCCCCGATGCTGCGGTGGACGTTTCGAATCGGCATCTCGATGCGGACCGGCTCTTTGTTGTCCAAGGCCGGTCCGATCCTCCGGAGAAGCTCATTGTCGAGGGCCTTGTGGAGTTCGTGCTCCTGGCTGCGAACACAACGGACCGGGGTTCCGGACACGTCAAGTTCGTTCAACGGGGCGATGACTCTGCGGAGGTCGAGACGCCCGGCCTTCTTCTGATCCGGTGCCGGCTTGGTCTCGAGCCGGTCGACGCGACCGACCATTTCATCCACCGTCCGGAAACCGAGCTCAGCCATCCATTCCCGGAACTCTTCCGCAATGAACCGCATGAAGCGCTCAACATACTCCGGCTTGCCGGGGAAGCGGCTTCGCAACGCCTCGTCCTGGGTCGCGATGCCGACAGGGCAGGTATTCAGGTGGCATTTGCGCATCATCACACAGCCAAGCGTCACGAGGGTGATCGTTCCG
Source organism: Syntrophobacteria bacterium (assembly GCA_030145435.1). GTDB lineage: Bacteria > Desulfobacterota > DSWW01 > DSWW01 > DSWW01 > S015-6. The sequence continues at coordinate 1,333 of JAQYVQ010000006.1, forward strand.
AACCCGAACTCCTCCGCTCCGAGGAGGGCTGCGATCGCCAGATCACGACCCGTCCGGAGCTGGCCGTCCACCTGAACACGGATCCGATCCCGAAGGCGGTTGCGCACGAGGGTCTGCTGCGTCTCGGCCAGTCCGAGCTCCCAGGGCAGGCCGGTCTGCTTGATGGCCGTGAGGGGGGAGGCACCCGTTCCCCCGTCGTGACCCGCGATGAGAACCATGTCCGCCTTGGCCTTGGCCACCCCTGCTGCGATGGTTCCGACCCCGGCCTCGGAGACGAGCTTGACCGAGACGCGCGCCTTCGGGTTGGCCATTTTCAGGTCGAAGATCAGCTGAGCAATGTCCTCGATCGAATAGATGTCGTGGTGCGGCGGGGGGGAGATGAGCGTCACTCCGGGGGTCGTGTGGCGGACGCGGCCGATCTCTTCGCTGACCTTATGGCCCGGAAGCTGACCGCCTTCGCCCGGCTTGGCGCCCTGAGCGATCTTGATCTGCAGCTCGTCCGCGTTCACCAGGTACTCGATGGTGACCCCGAAGCGACCGGAAGCCACCTGTTTGGTTCGCGAACGGCTGCTGTCGCCTCCGGGCAGGGGTGTGTACCGTCTCGGGTCTTCTCCGCCCTCACCGGAGTTGCTTCTCGCACCCAGGCGATTCATGGCTATGGCGATCGTCTCGTGGGTTTCCCTCGAGATCGACCCGAGGGACATGGCCCCGGAGGTGAACCGGGAGACCACCTTCTCCACCGGTTCGACTTCTTCCAGGGAAATCGCGCCGGCTTTTCGGAAACCCAGCAGGCTCCGCAGCGTAACACCCACGCTCGACTGCTCGTCGATGATCCGGGAGTATTCTTTGAAAACCTTGTAATCGTTCGTCCAGCATGCCTGCTGGAGCTTGTAGATGGCCTCTGCGGTAAGGAGATGTTTTTCTCCGTCGATTCGATTGTTGTAAGCCCCGCCCAGGTCGAGGAGTCTGGAAGGGGATCCGTTGTTCGGGAAGGCCCGTAGGTGCCGGCTGCCGGCCTCATCGGCGATCTCGTCCAGCCCGATGCCCCCCACACGCGAAACCGTCCCTGTGAAGTATTTTTCGATCAGGTCCGACCCGAGGCCCACGGCTTCAAAAATCTGTGCCCCGTGAAAGCTGCGAATCGTGGAGATCCCCATTCGACTCAGGGTCTTGAGCAACCCCTTCTTCGCGGCCGTAATGTACGAATCCAGGGCCTCCTCCGGGGTGGACGAGGTCTCCAGGAGGCCTTCCTCGGAAAGATGCCTGACCGTCGCCAGGGCAAGATAAGGACAGACCGCGTTGGCGCCGTAGGCAATCAGCAGGGCAAAGTGCATGACCTCCCGCGGCTCTCCGCTCTCGAGAATGATGCCGGCATGGGTGCGCAACCCCCTGCGGATGAGGTGGTGGTGGAGCCCGGAGGTGGCGAGCAGAACCGGGATCGGTGTCCGGCCGGCGTCTACCCGGCGGTCACTGAGAATTAACAGGGTGGCCCCCTCGGCGATGGCCCTTTCCGCCTGTTCGAAGACGGACGCCAGAGCCTCTTCCAAGGCGCTCCCATCCCCGCCGGAAGGGAAGAGGATGTCGATGTCCGCAGTGACGATGTCCGAATGGTTGGCATACCTCAGTCGGTGCATGTCCTCCGGGGTCAGGATCGGATGGTGGAGCTTGAGTTGACGGCAATGCTCCGGCGTCTCGGCGAGCAGGTTTCTCTGACGACCTACGAATCCCATGAGGGACATGACGAGTTCTTCCCGCAAGGGATCGATCGCCGGGTTCGTGACCTGGGCAAAGAGCTGCTTGAAGTAGTCGAAGAGCAATTGGGGACGGTCGGACAGGACCGCAAGGGCGGCATCGTTGCCCATCGAACCGACCGCCTCCTGGCCCCGAGAAGCCATGGGACTCAAGATCATGTCGAGTTGCTCTTCCGTGTACCCGAAGGCGTGCTGTTTCTGGACGAGGACCTCCGGGTCTTCGCTCGGGGGGTGGGAAGGCATCAGGAGGCCCCTCAAGCCGATCCTGTTTTCCATGACCCAGTGGCGGTAAGGCTGTTGCCTCGAGATCGTGGCCTTGATCTGATTGTCGGGGATGAGCCGGTTCTGCTCGAGATCGACCAGGAGCATCCTGCCGGGCCTGAGTCTTCCTCTGCTGAGGATCCGGTCCGCGGGGATCTCCAGGACACCGGTTTCCGAGGCCAGGATCACCCTTCCGTCACGGGTGACCGTGTAGCGAGCCGGCCGCAGCCCGTTTCGGTCGAGGGCGGCCCCGACGTAGCGGCCGTCGGTGAAGGCGAGGGCTGCGGGCCCATCCCAGGGCTCCATGAAGGCAGCGTGATACTCGTAGAAGGCTCGCTGGTCCTGTCCCATCAAGTACATGCTTCCCCAGGCCTCCGGCACGAGCATCATCATCGCGTGGGGCAGGGATCGGCCACCGAGAACGAGGAGTTCCAGGGCATTGTCCAGCATGGCCGAATCACTCCCGTCCTCGTCGATAACGGGCTTGATCTTCTCGATGTCGGGACCGAAGAGCCCTGACTCCAGGATCGCCTCTCTTGCCCGCATCCGGTTCACGTTGCCGCGGAGGGTGTTGATCTCACCGTTGTGTGCCAGGAAGCGGAACGGCTGGGCCAGCCTCCAGCTCGGGAAGGTGTTCGTGCTGTAACGTTGATGAACGACCGCAAAAGCGCTCTTGAACCGCTCGTCCCGGAGGTCCGGATAGAAGACGGCGAGCTGCGTCCCCACGAGCATTCCCTTGTACGCGAGCGTCCGCCCCGACAGACTGACGACATAGAAGGGACTCGGATCGTCGCCCCCTCCGGCGAGCGTCTTTTCCGCTAAGCGCCGGATCACATACAGCTTTCGTTCGAA
>JAQYVQ010000034.1 GCA_030145435.1 Syntrophobacteria bacterium
CCTGCCATGTTGGAATGGACTTCTTCCGTCGACAAGTCCGTGACCATCCTGAAGGATGGGCAGAACGTGGTCGTTCGGTTTCCAGCCCTGTAGATCTGCCCCTGGTGGATCGTGGCCCGGTTCCCGAGAATCGTGATCGGGCCGCGGTCGAATCCGAGGAAGGCGGGCAGCTTGCCGCCGAGGAGCAAGTGGCTCATCATGACCCTCCGGACCTCACCCCACCTGCGAGGTGAAACCTGGAGGGCCTCTTCTGCCACCCGTGTGTAGATCGCTTCCCGGCTGTCCCCTCCGAACCAGGCCGAATTCTCGGACAGAAGAACGCGGTCGAAGTTGTAGTAGAAATCGCAGAAGATCCCGGTCTCACCTGCGAGGTGCTGCGTGACATCCTTCCCGAAGCCGTTCTTGCCAAAGACCTCCAGGTACAGGGCCTCGTAGAACTTCTCGAACAGAAAGGCGCCGGTTGAATCGGCGGAGTAACAGAGATCCCACTCCGCGAGGGTCCTCCCCTGCGGGGTTTCCGGCAGCAGGGGTCGCAAGATCTCCATGAACCACTCCGCCTGCAGGGAATACACATCAAAGTGCATCCGGAACATGTCCGAGGGCGTAAGCTGCTCACCCTGCTCCAGCAGGTCGTCTATGCGGTCGGCCCTGTAGGGGCCCATGGGCATGTTGATCGGGTTCACTGCGCCGTAACGGTTCAGATCTTCGTTCGCTGTCCCGAAGTACCCCTCCTCCGGATTCAGGCACCTGGGCAGGTCCTCGTGGCGAACAAAGCCCTGCCAATCGTTCTGCGGATCCCAACCGGGTAGGGGCACCAACCCGCTCGTCCCTTCGCGGCGCTTCGGGAAGAGGCCCGACATCTGATACCCGATATTCCCGTGCCGGTCCGCGAAGACGAAATTGAAGGCGCCTTCGAGCCGGCCCAGGGTGTCCATCCCCTGCTCCACGCTCGTCATTCGCCACATCTCTGCGATCCGGGCCAACCCGGCTCCGCCGAATTCCGATACGGCCCACCGTGTGGCAAGACAGTACCCCTCCCCGTTCGGGTCGCCTTCGAGCACGCCGTGGTCGTTCTCATAGAAGATGGCAACGACAGGATCCTTCTTCTTGCGGAGGATGGTTTCCCTTCGAATCCGGAAGGGGATCCACCCCTCCCCGTCGCGATAGTATTTCCCTTCCTTGCAGCGCTCCACCCACGAGTCTTCTGCATCCATGAAGGTGTAGGTAGCCCCCCAGGCCAGGTCCTGCGTCCGCCCGAGAACCACGCCGGGCAGGCCCGGCAAGGAAATCCCGAGTGCAAAGTTGTCCTTCATCTTCAGGGAGATTTCACTCCAGACGCTGGGCAGCCGGTTCACCTCGAGGTGAGGATCGTTGGCCAGGATCGGCATGCCGGAAGCGGTCTTTTTGCCCGAGACGACCCAGTTGTTCGACGCCATCATGCGAGGGACGCCGGTGCCCCACAGGACAGCAGAGGGAACGATACGGTTCTCGAGTTTCACTTCCTTGATCAACGCCGGGTCCAGGCCGCCCAGGAGCCCCGGAAAGAGCTCTTCCAGCTTCTCCTCGGAGACCCCGGCTTGAACCATTTCAACGAGAAGCCTCTCCACCTGGCCCTGCGACTCGGCCATGGTCAGATATCCGAGGCTGCGCCAGACGAGGAGGATATCGTCCACCTTCCAGGGCTCCGGCTTGTATCCGAGCACCCTCAGCTCCCAGGGGGTCCTGCGCGAAAGGGCCTGGTTGACACCTTCGCAATAGGACTCGAAGATCGCCATTGCCTCCTGCGGGAGCATCGCCTTCTGTGCGTCCGTATTGCCTGCCCAGTTCATCCGCCGGAAGAACAGGTCTACCTCGAGCGACTGGTCGCTCGAATCCAGGATCTCGGACACCCTGCCCTGGCCGAGGATCCTCATGAAGAGCATCTGCATGGCACGATCCGTACCGTGCACGTACCCCATGCCCCAGTAGAGGTCCGGCTCGTTGTCCGCTTCGATATGGGGAATCCCGTTCTCGTCTCTCCAGATCTGCACGTTTTCCTTCATGGTGTCCTT
>JAQYVQ010000426.1 GCA_030145435.1 Syntrophobacteria bacterium
GCAACGATACGGGCATCCCCGGGTGGTCTGTATGGCCACGGTTCGAAAGCGGGACAAGGTGCTCGGATCCAGTAGGTCATGTCTCGGGAAGGGGAGACCCCGCAGGTCGTGAAGGTCGGATGCCTGATACCGCGGCTTGAGCCTTCCTTTGGTGAGGTCGTCCAGTATTTCGGCGACCAGGGTTTCCCCCTCTCCCACGGCGATTGCGTCCGCATGTTCCAGGACCTCGTCTCCGTAGAAGGTCGAGTGAGGCCCCCCCATCACGACGGGGATCCCCCTTTGCCTGTAAGCGTCCGCGATTTCGTAGGCACGGAAGGAGTTCAGGATGTGCACCGAGATGAAGACGCAGTCACAGGGGGCCTCAGGATCCCAGTCCTGGACCTGTTCGTCCGTGATGCGGGTCTCGATGCCCTCGGGAATCAGGGCCGCCAGATAGGGGAGGGTGAGAGGGATCAAGTCCCGCTTGTCGGTCTTGAACAGCCTCTTCTGAAACGGAATGGAGTAATGGGTCGGTTGTATGATGTGAACGCGCATGATGTTCGGCTCGCCGGCACCCCATATTCGAGATTCTGAGCAGAGTGGCACTAGTTAGCATAAGCGAGGGGTAAAGACAAGCGGACTAATCGTTCAGGTAGGGTTCCAGAAGTTCCCTCCATCTTGCCCTTGCGCCGATGTGAAGCATGTTTCCGTAATGCCCGCCGATCGTCCTGCCGATGAAGACCGTTTCCCGGGATGGCTTGAAGTGGAACATCTTGGAGACGCCGAGGGGCGCCAGCGCCACCATCCTCTCGTGGATCTTGCACGCCCCGAAATCGTAAGGCTCTCCTGGACGGAAGGGTTCCTGAAGAACTTCCAGGTACTGCCGGTAGAAATCTTGATCCGGTGCCTTTCGTCTCGGATCTCTCGACCCCAGCCGGAGGAGGGCTTCGTCGATTCGTTCGTAGTCCCCTTCGAGGCCGCATCGTGCGAGGTCTCGGCAAGCCTCTCGGATGTAAGGGGGAATCCGTTTCAGGCAGCCGAAATCGTACAGGATCATGGGTCCCTTTTTCTGGAAGGCGAAGTTGCCGGGATGGGGATCCGCGTGGAGGAGGCCCAGGCGGAGGATCTGGTTGGCAAACAGGTCGAAGAGCAGTTCCCCAAACCGGTTCCGATCTTCTTGCGTGTAAGGGGACGCCCAGAGGGCTTCCAGCGGGTCCCCGGGCAGATACTCCATCGTGAGGACCCGGTACGAGCAATAGGGAGGAAACACCAGGGGAATCCGTATGCGCTCGTCCCGTTTGAAGATGCGTCGAAACTCCCGAAGGTTCTCCATCTCCTGATCGTAGTCGAGTTCCTCGTAGAGGCGGTCCCGAATCTCTGCAAACACCCCCTCCAGATCGCTCTTCCGGTACCCCATGATGCTGCCCGTGGAAAGGATCGTCTTCAGGTTGCTCAAATCCCCCTCGATGTTCTTGTCCACGTCCGGGTACTGGACCTTGACGACCACTTCGGTTCCGTTCGAGAGCCGTGCACGGTGCACCTGCCCGATCGAGGCCGAGGCGTGAGGTTCCGGGTCGAAGTGGGCAAAGAGTGCCTCGGGCTCCTTGCCGAACTCAGAGGTGATCACAGATGCGATCAGGTCATATTCGACGGGGGGCGCCGACTGCTGCAGGGAGGCGAGTACATCCGCGAACTCCTTGGGAAGGAGATCGGTCTGGATCGACATGTACTGCCCCACCTTCATGACCGCGCCCTTGAGTTCTCCGAGTGTCTCGACGATGCGTTCTGCATTGCGAACGTGCGTCTCCGAGCGGGAGTGACGGGCGCTGCCGGCATCGAGGAAGAACTCCTTCAGCCGTTGGCCGGTGTAGCTGGACGAGACCCGTCCGGTCAGTCCGGTGAGCCTGAAGAAGCGTGACGCCCGGCTCGTGACGAATGATTTCTTCCTGGACACGATCCCCTCGACGGCAAGGGCTTGAGAATTCCCTGTGTTCGCTTTTCGCGGCGATTTCACCCCTGCTTTCTTCATGGGTATCTGTTCGGGGCAGAGGTTGTCAACCGTCTGTGGAGATTCCTCCAGCCGCCGCACAACCCACTGGAATTCTTGACAACACGGAGACAGTGGGCTACGTTGATAAAAGCGCTCCTCAAGAACCTCACGGACCGCGAGCCGGACCCTCCTCGAGTCATCACACCGGGTACCCGACAGGAAGGAAAGAGGACCATGTACTACGAGAAGAGTGTTTCCTGGGTTGAACAGATCGTTTCCGAGCAGAATGCCTGGAGAACGCACACGATCAACCTGATCGCCAGTGAGAATGTTCTCAGCCGGCGTGCCCGCGCCCTGATGGGCTCTGATTTTGTCCACCGTTATGCCGAGGGACACCCCGGGGAACGCTACTATCAGGGCACGGACAAGATCGACGAGATCGAAATCCGGGTGAAGAAACACCTGAAGACCCTGTTCGACTGCCGACAGGTGGATGTGCGGCCCATCAGCGGGACGGTGGTCAACGATGCGGTCTTCAGCCAGTACATCGACCCAGGGGACATCGTCCTTGTGAACTCGACCGCGGGCGGGGGCCACATCAGCCACCACAAGGTGGGGTCGGTCGGGAAATACACGCGGAACATCATCGATTTTCCCCTAACCCCGGACGGCTACCACGTGGACGTGGACAAGACGATCGGACTGATCCGAACGGTGCACCCCAAGGTGCTCGTCCTTGGAAAGAGCCTGTTCCTGTTCCCGGAACCGGTGGCCGCGCTGGCGGAAGAGGCGAAGAAAGCGAATGCCCTGATTATCTACGATGCGGCGCACGTTCTGGGGCTCATCGCCGGGAAGCGTTTTCAGGACCCCTTGGGAGAGGGGGCCGACGTGATCACCGCCAGCACGCACAAGACCTTTCCCGGATCCCAGAGAGGGATCGCCATAAGCAACATGAAAGACCCCGAATGGAGGACGATCGACAAGGGGGCATTTCCGGGTTCCTCCTCCAATCACCATCTGGACACACTCGTGCCCCTGGCTGTGACTACGTATGAGATGCTGGAGTTTGGGGAAGCCTATGCGGACCAGACGATACGGAACGCCAAGGCGCTGGGCCATGCTCTCTCTGAGTCCGGCTTTGACGTCCAAGCCAAGGATTTCGACTTCACCGAGAGCCATCAACTGGCCGTGGACGTAACCCGCTTCGGCAGGGGGGACGAAGTGGCGCGGATGCTGAAGGACAACAACATCATTCTGAACATGAATCTTCTTCCTTTTGAACCCCTGGAGAACGTCACCAACCCGGCAGGCGTTCGAATCGGTGCGCAGGAGATGACGCGGATGGGGATGAAGGAGGCCGAAATGAAGGAGATCGCCTCCTTCTTCAAGCAATGTCTGATCGATGGGAAATTCGTCGGGGATGAAGTCGTCGCCTTCCGGAACGACTACCAGTCGGTCCACTATTCCTACGACGCCCAACAGAAGGGCGGGGAGCGCGAGAAGGGATTGCAGGAAGGCCCCGTGAGCGTGACTGCCTGATGGTTGGGAGCCGCATCCAATGTACCTGCTGATCGTTCGGGAAGACTTCTCGGCAGCCCACAGGCTGCTCTCCACGGGAGGGAAGTGTGCGGAGCTTCACGGACACAACTGGAAGGTCGAGGTCCAGGTGTGGGCCGAGGAACTCGACGAATCGGGCATG
>JAQYVQ010000109.1 GCA_030145435.1 Syntrophobacteria bacterium
TTCTCACGGACGGCCGTCATCACCTCGCTCAGGCCGCTGATTCCGTAAGCGCCGTCACCCTGCAGAGCGAACACGGGCGTGTCCGGTCTTCCCAATTTCGCCCCCATGCCCACGCCGTAAGCGATGCCGCAGTTTCCCCAACTGAGGGCGGTCAGGAACTGCCTGGGACCCTGGAAGCCGAAGTAGCTGTTGCACATGGAGCAGGTGTTGCCCACATCGGTCGTTACAATCGAGCCGGGGGGCACGGCGCCCGACAGCTCTTCGAGAAAGCGCCTCGGATGCATGAGCTTTGACGGGGCCGAGGACCACCCGCGGAGTTCTTCGCGCCAGGCCTCTTTCTCCTTCTTCACCTCAGCCAGCCTCGGTGTGTCCGGGTTCCGTGCGCCGGCCTTGTCGCCGAGCTTGAGGAGAACCTGTCTGGCAAACTCGCCGGCATCCGCAGCCACAGGGAGATCGACCCGACGGGTGAGTCCGAGCTGCCTGTGGTCGATGTCCACCTGGATGATCTGTGCGTCCTTGGGCCAGTATTCCATGTCGTACTGGGGAAGCGTGCCGAAGGGACCGAGGCGGCAGCCCAAGGCCAGGACCACGTCCGCCTTGGCGAGGGTTCGCATCGCAGCCTTGGAGCCGCAGTATCCGATGGGGCCCACGCTCAGGTCGTGGCCCGCGGGGAAGCTGTCGTTGTGAAGGTAGGTGTTCACCACCGGGGCCGTGAGGTATTCGGCCAGCGCCCTTGTCTCTTCCACCGCGTTCGATATGGAAACGCCCCCCCCGGCCAGGATCACGGGATGGGATGCCTTCGCGAGCATCGCGGCGGCCCTTTCCAGCTCGTCTTCGGCGCCTGCGCCTTTCGACACTTCCCCGGTCTTGTAGATCTCGCATTCGATGTCGCCGTAGAAATAGTCGCGCGGGATGTTGAGCTGTGTCGGGCCGCATTCCGCCTTGGCCACGTAGAAGCACTTTCGCGCCAGCTCTGCCATTCGTTCCGGCCGGTTGACGCGTACCTGGTACTTTGTGCAGGCCTGGAACCAGGGCATCTGGTCGAGTTCCTGGAATCCTCCGGTACCGATCCCCATGCTCCCGGTTTCCGGCGTGATGGCAACCACGGGGGAGTGTCCCCAGTAGGCGGCCGTGATGGCGGACACGAAGTTGGCGGCACCGGGCCCGTTCTGAGCGATGCAGACCTGCGGCTTGCCGGTGACGCGTGCCAGTCCGTCCGCGGCGTGGGCCGCCGCCTGCTCGTGTGCCACGGAAACGAATCGGATCCCTGCAGCAGGAAACAAGTCCAGGGCGTCCATGTAAGCGCTTCCGACGATTCCAAAAACCACCTTGACCTCTTCGGCCGCCAGTGTCTCCACCAGGGCTTCGCTCGGCGTCATTCGGGCCATCTTGCAGACTCCTCTCACAAACGGATTGGTTCTTCATTTCACGATCCTGGAACCGGCGCTTCTCGCATAGATTTCAGGCATGAGACTGCGCCCGATGGGGGTACGGTTGGGCCTGATCCCTGGACCCTGATCCCTGACCCCTCTATTCGAGCATCTGAATCAATTGGATGAACGCGCCATCCGGGTCTTCCACAAAGGCTACCAGGCGGTCGGGCTGTGTGGACAGGGGCTCCAGGGCAATCGGGACGCCTTCCGACTTCAGCCGCTCCACCAGGGCCGCAACGTCGTCCACCGTAAAGGCCAGGTGGTACAGGCCGGTCTGCGACCTCGGGTCGATCTGTGTGTCGTCGGGTCCACCTGCCTCGATCTCGATGGA
>JAQYVQ010000154.1 GCA_030145435.1 Syntrophobacteria bacterium
CAAGCAGTACCCGGACCGACCGCGCGTAGCGCTTCCCCGGCCCGTAACAGAGGGGGGAGCGCCCCTGTGGGATATCCTGTCCCAAAGGAGAAGCGTGAGGGATTTTGACCCCCGACCCGTGGCGGCTCACCAGCTTTCTCAGCTGCTCTGGGCATCACAGGGCATCACGGCCGAACAGTTCGGGTACAAGTTTCGTACCGTGCCCTCCGCGGGCGCCCTGTATCCTGTCGAGACGTACCTCATCGTCAACGATGTCGAGGGGATTCCTCTGGGCGTGTACCACTACAACGTCCTGGAGCACTGCCTGGAACAGCTCAAGGAAGGAGACCACCGGGTAACGATTGCCCGGGCCGCTCTGGATCAGAAGATCGGTTATGACGCCAATGTTGTATTCGCGTGGACAGCCGTGGTCGAACGCTCCAAATGGAAGTACAAACAGCGGGCCTTTCGATACATCTACCTGGATGCCGGGCACATCGCCCAGACGGTGGCAATGGCGGCGATCGCCTTGGGGTTGGGCAGTTGCCAGATCGCAGCTCTGTATGACGAGGAGGTGAACGATTTGCTCGGTGTAGACGGAATCGAGGAAACCGCGATCTACCTGACCGTGGTCGGAAACCCGAACATCTAGTCGTCCAACCTCCTAGCTCTCTATCTGCTCGGTGCGGGTCTCCAGGAAGCGGGCCAGGCGGTAGAAATCCGAATCCTTTTGAATGAACCGGATCTCGGTGCGCAACGTCTCCGGGTTCACCAGCTTGTGGAACTCCACGTATTGCAGGTCCAGCTGGCCGGAAACGCTCACCATATGGCCATCCAGGCCTTCCTCGACCAGTCCTCGAAACGCACCGATACCGAGCTGGCTTCCGAGCATCACATCAAAGGCGTGGGGCGGGCAGCAGCGACTCTCGTATCCCAGCTGAAGTCCCGTTATCTTTCGCTTCTTTCCGGTCTGTTTCCCGTACGCATCCGCCACCATCTTGGCCACGAGCCTTCCGATGTCGATCCTGCCGATGCTCAGATGCCCATGAGGGTCCTTGGGCACATCATGGATATAGGCCTCGGGAAACCTCTCTGCCAGACCCTCGGCCAACACGACGACACCGTATCGCTTGTTCTCGTTCTTCTCCCGGGTGATGATCAGTCGAACGATTCGGTCCACCAGGGCATCGACCTTCAGGCGCTGCTCGATACGTTCCTCCCCGGTCTCCTCGTCGACGACCTTCTCCTCGATCATCATCTCTGCGTCGATGTCTTCCACGCTCAGGATCAGGTTGGCCTCCCCGGCGATCCCGGTCCCGTAGCTCAACCACCCGGACTTCCTCCCCATGGACTCGATGATGAAATAGCTCTGCGTGGCGCGAGCGTCCGCCCTCAGGTTGCAGATCTCCTTCGCGAGGAAATCGACGGCCGTGAAGTACCCAAAGGTGAAATCGATTCCCCGATAGTCATTGTCGATCGTCTTGGGCAGGTGGATGATCCGAACGCGCTTGGCCCCCTCGGGGAGTCGATTCTGAAACTCAAACAGATAGTTAGCTGTCTTCAACGTGTCGTCGCCCCCGATGGAGATCAAGGCATCGACCTTCATGTCCACCAGGGCGTAATAGATGTTGCGAATCTTCTTCGTCTTTTCCGGCTCCTCCAGGTCCCTGACGTTTCGAATCGCCTTCCCAGGGTTCGCACGGGAGGTTCCGATCAGGATGCCCTGGCTGTTGCGAATGCCCGTGACGTCCGGGAGTTGAAACTCCTTGTAGTGCACGTCCCGTTCGAGGCGGTTCGTCACCGGATCGTAGTCCTGCAGGTACTCGTAGCCGTGCATGAACCCGACGACCTCGCGGCCCGTATCGAGGAAGCTCACAGCCGCGGCACTGATCACGGCGTTGGCCCCCGGGGCCGGACCCCCGGAGAAGATCATCCCGACCCTGCGGATGTCATTTCCTTTCCAGGAAGGCCTGTCGATAAGTTCCTGTTTCACCACGGATAGCTCCTTTCTAAGTGGTCAAGACCATAAATACGGTGACGCACCGAGGATGCCGAGGCGCCCGGCCGGCAAGGCGCGAGGAGGGCGAATACCGGGAGTATTTAACCGACGAGCAACACAGCCGGCCGGGATGAATCGGCAGCCGAATGCCATCGTATTTATGGTCTTGGCCACTAAGTCTCCTTCACCGGAGAAGCTCTCTTGCCACGATCAGGCGCCGAATCTCGGAGGTGCCCGCTCCGATCTCATACAACTTGGCATCCCTCCATAGCTTCTGTATCGGATATTCCAGGCAGTAGCCGTAGCCCCCGTGGATCTGTACGCCGTCCGCGCAGATTTTCGTTGCTGCCTCGGAGGCGAACAGGATGGCCGAAGCGGCGAGCTTGTCCAGGTCCGTGCCCTTGCCTCCCTTTTTCCCTTCCGGGCTGTCGGCGAACACGGCCGCCCTGTAGGCCAGAAGCCTCGCCGCTTCGGTCAGGGAATACATGTCGGCAAGCTTTTGCTGGATCATCTGGAAGGACCCGATCGGCCTTCCGAACTGGCTCCTTTCCTTAGCGTACTGGATGGAATACTCGGTGGCCTGTTGTGCTATTCCCACGCAGGCGCCCGTCAGGACGATCCGTTCGTAGGCCAGCCCTGAGGTCATCACGTGAACGCCTTTGTTCTTCTCGTATACGAGGTTGTCCTTCGGCACCATCATGTCCTCGAACACGAGCTCGGCCGTGGGCGAACCCCGCATCCCGCACTTCTTAATCTTCTTAGATACCGAAAACCCCGGAAAAGTATTCTCCACGATGAACGCACTGATTCCCTTTGCCTTCTTCTCCGGGTCCGTCTTGGCATACACGAGAATCGTGTTCGCTATGTTCCCGTTCGTGATGAACATCTTGGTTCCGTTCAGGACGTAGCCGTCGCCTTCTTCACGGGCCGTGGTCCTCAAGCCCATTGCGTCCGAGCCTGCCTCCGGTTCGGTCAAGCCCAGGGCGCCCACCTTCGTTCCCGCGGTCAGGTCGGGGAGATACTTTGCCTTCTGCTCGGCAGATCCGTTCTTGTAGATGTTGTTCGCGCAGAGATTCGAATGGGCCGCATAGGTCATGGCCAGGCCCGGACACACCCTGGACATGGATTCAATGGCCAGGGCCTGCATCAGGATGCCTTGGGCCGACCCGCCGTACTCCTCGGCAATGGTGATCCCCAAGATGCCCAGGTCGCCCAGGTTCTTGAAGAAGTCGGGGGGCATCCAATCCTCGTCATCGATCTTCTCTTGCACCGGCCCGAGTTCATTGAGGGACCAGTCGTAGACCATGTCCCGAAGCATCCTCTCTTCCATGCTGAGTTCGAAATCCATTGACTATGTCTCCTCTTCC
>JAQYVQ010000160.1 GCA_030145435.1 Syntrophobacteria bacterium
ACATTTTGGATTGCAGTCCGGACGACGTGCACTTGCTCGTTCACAGAGGCGACCTCAAGGGTACCAAGGTGGGGAGGTTCTGGAGATATCGTCTTGAAGACGTCATGGAGTACAAGTGAAAGATGGAGGAAGTTGCTTGACAGCGTTAGTCAGTGGCCCTGGTCGAGGACGTTTGCCGGACAGACCGCACAGTGCCGATGATCATCAGTCCGAAGAAGGGGAGGATGAGCCCGAAAAGCGGGACAAAAAGAACGCACTCCAGGAAACCGAGGTCATACCATTTTCCCTCTGAACACCGCTCTACCGCAGCCTGCTGATATCTTGCCTTCTCCGCGGAATATTCTCGTTCTCTGTCGACAAACCGCAATGCTTCGGTGAATCTCTTCTGGCAGTCATCGAGGGAAGCACCTCCTGCACGACTCACTCCGGGTTCCGGCCCTACCAGGGCCGCGACAGGACAACTGCACATAAGCTCACAGATGAGAACGAAGGAAAAGGCCCCAAGGAGAAGTCTTCGCATGGTTTCCAGCCTCTTGAGTCGTGAAGGAGAATTCAACTAGAATAATATAATAATTTTTGAAAGTCGAGGGGTTTCTTGTACGTTTTATGTCAGCTAGAACACGGAGAATTGCTTTACAGGCCCGGCGATAGCCGCTAGAAATACTCCGGAAGGAGGGGACAAACGTGTACTGCGGCAACATGGGGCGATGGGTATCCTGGTGGGGTCGGGTGGATCCACGGAAGGATGCCGTGGTCTTCGAGGACAGACGGCTCAGCTATGGAGAACTGAACGAGAGGGTGAACAGGGTTGCCAATGCCTTGCGAGAGCACTTCGGAGTGGAAAGAGGCGATCGCATTGGCTGCCTGCTCACGAACTGTACCGAATACTACGAGATCGCGTTTGCCTGTGCGAAGATCGGTGCCCGGTTCGTCCCCTTCAACGTTCGCCTCGCCGGAAGAGAAATCGCGTACATAGGGGAAGACAGCTCGCCGAAAGTGGTCCTCACTGAAACACTCTTTTTGCCGGCGTTGGAGTCCCTTCAAGCGGAATTGCGCGACCTTCGCGTGATCAACCTCGATGCGGGGGAGTATCAAGGGCTTCTCGACGCAGGGAACCCTGGGGAACCGGCAAGCCAGGCCGGCTGGGAGGATGACTTTGCGATCCTGTACACCTCAGGCACAACAGGGTTTCCCAAGGGGGCTGTCCTGACGCAAAAGAGCATCCTGGCCGTGACACACAACATCATGACAGGCTTTGGCCACAGCCACCGGGACAGGTTTATGATTCAGTTGCCGCTCTGTTTTACCGGCGCCTTGATCCCCATGTCCATGCCGGTCTTCCACGCTGGGGGCACAATTTTCCTGGAGAAGGAGTTCGTGCCTGCCCGTAGCCTGGAATTGATCGAAAAGGAGAAGATCACTGTGAGCTGCGGGGTGCCGACCTTGTGGACGCTGGTCGCGGATGAAGCCGGCTTCACGGATGCGGACTTCAGTTCCATGAGATTGGTTCTCGGCGGTGGGGCGCCTGTCCCCATGAGTCTCCTGAGGATCTACCAGGAGAAAGGCGTGCCCTTTACTACGGGCTACGGTCTGACCGAAGGGGGCGGTTTCAACATGTACCTGCCTACGGATCAAGTGGCCAGGAAGAGCGGGGGATACCTCCCCCTGCTGTGGAATGATGTTCTGGCGGTCAATGGGGAAGGCCGGACCGTCTCGCCGGGGGAAATCGGAGAGATCATCATCAGGGGGCCGGTGATCATGCGAGCGTACTGGAACAACCCGGAGGCAAGCGCGGAGAGCGTCAGGGACGAATGGCTCTACACGGGGGATCTGGCCAGGGTCGACGAAGAGGGCTATTTCTACATTGTGGACCGGGCCAAGGACATGATCGTGAGCGGAGGTTTGAATATATATCCAGCGGAGGTGGAGAACGTGATTTCTTCCTTCCCAATGGTGTCTCAGGCGGCAGTCATCGGTTTGCCCCACAAGGTGTGGGGCGAAATGGTCGTGGCGGTTGTTCTGCCGAAACCGGGCGAGACGATCGAAGAGGAGGAACTGAAAGCGTTCTGCAGAAAGAACCTGGCCGACTACAAGTGCCCGAAGGCGGTAATTCTCGCGGAAGACCTGCCGATGAACGCAGCAGGAAAGGTCCTGAAGAGGTCTCTCAGAGAAAAATATGCGGGCCAATCAGAACACTTCCGGACAGAGTAGGCAAGGATTTCTTCGTTCTCGTATTGACTCTGGCCCTCTCTTTCTGTAAAAGTTGTGAATACGGTTCGACCGTTGAACTTGATTCAAAAAGCACGCCTTCCCACCAAGAAGAGCCCATGACCAGGCAGGAAGCCCCCCAGGTGGTCTCCGTGACCGCGCAGAGGCGAAAACGGGAAAAAGAGCAGCGATATCAGACGATTCTGATGACTGCGGAATGCCTCTTCTGCGAGAACGGCTACTCCAACACGAAGATCCAGGACATCGCCAAGGCGGCAGAGGTGGCCGTAGGAACCGTCTATTTCTACTTCCGTAACAAAGAGGACCTGCTGCTTCAGCTGCTCGATGCAACCGCCTTCAATGTCCGGAATACCCTCGGGCAGGCCTTCCGAAGCGGCAAGACGCCCGTGGAGAGATTCGAAAACGCCGGTCGGGCCCTGTTTCAGAATTTCTGGGGCCTCCATCCCTCTCAACTGATCATTCTTCTCAGGGAATCGATCGGGGTCAGCCCGGAGGTGGAGGCCAGCAGGCGGGGCATCTTCGAGCGCCTGAATGAAGATGTTGCTCGAGCCATCGAGGAGGTGCTCGAGGAGTACGGGATCTCCGATCGCTTCGCTGCCGAGGTTGTCTCGGTTGCGATCGGGGGCATGCTGGAACGAGTCGCGTACCAGTACGTGATCTCGCAGGATCGCTCCGAGGAGACCGAAACGATCACCCGGGAGATCCTCGTCTTTATCCGGGGAGGGCTCTTGTCCGTGCTCCGGGATCTCAGCCCGACCCAAATGAGTGCGCCCGGGAAAGAGAAGACACTGGAATCGTGATCCTTACCGGATTTGAAAAGGTAGAAGAGACGAATGCTTCTGAAGGGAGCCTTGCACGTACACACGACCTGTTCGGACGGCGAACTGACGCCTCAGGAGGTTGCGAATGCGTACGAGGAAAGGGGATTCGACTTCATCGCCTTCACAGATCACGACTATCTTGTGAAGCCGAACTATCGTGACGTCTGCTCTCAGGTGAAGAGCGGGATGATCCTTTTTCACGGGATCGAACTTACGGTGTTCGTGAAAGGATACGTTCACGTCAACAAGATCGAAGGGAACAAGGAAGTCCTCCACGTCTTCAATCATATAGGTGAGTACGACCTGACCCTGGCGCAAATCAAGCATCGAACGAGGAAGATTGCCGAGAAATATCCTTTGGATGCAGTCGAGATCACGGCCAAAGGGTTTCGGGAGAAACAGATCGAGTCACTGGACCTGCCCTATCCGAAGATCGCATCTGACGACATGCACACCCGCGTGGGGATCGGCAGGGCCTGGATCGAGCTGGATGTACCGAGGGACAAGGACGCGATTATCCGGGCGATCAAGAAAGGAAGGTTCTGGAATTGTTTTCTCTAGGAAGGGAAAGGTCATTCGGGAAAGGAGTATCCATTAGCGTTCAAAAAGGGAGGTGAAGGTCTCATGGGAAACCGAGTAGCGATTTGCGCCATGGCGCAAGTCAAAAACGAACCCAACGTCTGGTATCAACGCTTTCAGGGAATGTTGCTGGACTGCCTCGAGCCGATCCTGCAGCAAACAGGCGTTACCTACGACACGGACAAGGGGATCCGGAACATCGTGACATGCTCGGACGATGTGTTCGATGCTAGAACCATCTCCGACAACGGCATGACGGATGTGGTGGGCGCCCACTTTCGAGGAGAGGAGAAGACCGCGCAGGACGGCCTGAACGGCCTCGGATACGCCATGGCGTGCATTCTCTCCGGCCATGACGACGTGGTCCTCTTCATGGGCCACTGCAAGGAGTCCCAGACCGAAAGCCGGAACATGTCCACCAACCTGGCATATGATCCTTTCTTCTGCAGGCCCGTAGGCATGGACTTCTTGAACGTGAACGCCTTCCAGGCGCGTGCGTACATGGAGAAAGCGGGCGTGACGGACGAACACCTGGCAGAGGTGGTGGTTCGATCTCGCGAAAATGCGGCCATGAACCCGTTCGCACGGGAAAGCGGAAAAGTGACCAAAGAGGACGTCCTGAATTCGCCGTTTCTCGCGGATCCCATCCGGGAGCTTCACGCCTACCCGGTTACCGATTGGGCCGTGGGGATGCTTCTCTGCTGCGAGGAACGTGTGAAGGAATTCACGGACAACCCTGTCTGGATTACCGGTTTCGGAAATTGCATGGACCGGTATTTCGTAGGCGACCGGGATCTCACGTCGAATTTCAGCCTGAAGAAGGCGTGCGAAAAGGCTTACGGGATGGCAGGCATCAAGGATCCGAAGAGCGACGTGGATGTGATTGAGCTGAGTGATGCCTATGCGCATCAGCTTCCCATGCTCGCGGAAGGCATCGGGTTGGCCGGCGAAGGACAGGGCGGCAAGTGGATCGAATCCGGGGGTCCGGCCAAGGCCAATGTAAACCTTTCAGGCGGGATGCTCAACGGAAATCCGATCATGCTCGGAGGCGTTGCCCGGGCCGTTGAGGGATACATTCAGCTTCGGGGAGAGGCCGGCGACAGGCAGGTGGATGGAGCCAAGCGAGCCCTGGCTCACGGAACCACGGGTGGCGCATGTCAGCATCAGACCGTACTCATTCTAGAGAAATAAGGTGGGAGCCATGGCGCATAGAAAGAAGAACAGAAACGTTGGCGTGATCGGTGTGGGGCAGACGAAACACTCCAGCCACAGGGAGGACGTCAATCAGGCGGAAATGATTCATGAGGCGGTGCGGGAGGCACTGGACGATGCGGGCCTCAAGATGGACGACATCGATTGCCTCGTGCATGGGAACATGGAACTCTTCGAAATGATCCATCAACCCGACCTCTGGCACGCACTGGGGACGGGCGCTTACGGAAAGAACACCTTTCGCCTCACAACGGGCGGAACGACCGGCGCGACCCTCTTCTGTGCCGGGGATAACCTTGTTGCCTCCGGCATGTACGACGTGACGATGGTGATCGGCTTCGAGAAACTCCAGGAAGGCCACACCACCGGCGGCATCACGAACATGGCCGACCCGCTCTGGACGAGGAGCATCCAGACAGGCGCCCTTACGGGGACATGCGCGTATGACCTGATCCAGGAATTCGGGGAAGAGAGGGCCAACCAGGTCGCCATGATGTACAGGATCATCATGGATCAACACGCGGGCTTGAATCCAAAGGCACACAGGGCGTTTGGCCTCGAGTGGGATCAGATGGATCATCTGATAAAGACCTCTGCAAGACTGGTCGGGGAACTGAAGATCATCGACATGTGCTCCCAGTCGGACGGAGCCTGTGCGGTCATCATGGCCACCGAGGAGAAAGCCAAGGAACTGTCCGACAACCCCGTGTGGATCAGGGATCACATCACGGTGCACCGGGAAGAATCATTCACCATGCTGGGCTATGATCAGGCCACGGTACCCCCCTTGACTCACAAGGTTGCCGCAGAAGCGCTCTTCAAGAGAAACGGCATTTCGAAGCCGGCAGACTATTTTGATGTCTTCGAGATGTACGACCCCTCTTCGTGGTGGGGGGTGGACTGGTTGCGAGCTTTCTTTCTTCTTGAGGGCGACGAACACTTGAAGCTGGTGGAGGAAAAGGAGATCGCCATCGGCGGCAAGATCCCGGTCAACCCTTCGGGAGGCGTGATCGCGTCGAACCCGATCGGCGCCACGGCATTGGTTCGTCCGGCAGAAGCGTGTCTACAGGTAAGGGGGGATGCGGGTCCGCATCAGATTCCGACGCCCGTGAACCATGCCCTCGCCTCCGGTTTTGGGGGGACCATGTGGACGGTTCTGATAATGCTCGAGAAGGAACTCGGTTGGTAGGAGGAGTGAAAAATGAGTGAGAAATTTGGAGTCAAGGTAGAAGATATTTTCAACACCATGGAAGAGCGGTTTCGCCCGGAAGGGGCAGAAGGCGTTGATGCCAGTTTTGGATACGACATCTCTGGGCGGGGAAGGTGGAAGCTTACGGTCAAGGACGGGTCCATGAAGATCGAGCAGACCGACGATCTTGGCGGCTGTGCTGCGGTGATCCAGGCCGACGCGGATACCTTCGTGGGCGTGAACATCGGGAAGGTGGATGGGACCGCGGCCTTCACGAGCGGGAAGCTCTCCGTGGACGGGGACGTTGGGGCGTTCGGGACCACCGCCAAGCTGTTCAAGCGGTTCACGCCTCCCAAGAAGGAGTTGACCGTCGGAGAGTACGTCCTCGACATGTTCGGTACCCTGGAAGCGAGATTCCAGACAGGTGCAGCCGAAGGGCTGGACATTACCATCGGATACGATATCGGTGGGGAGGAAGGGGGCCAGTGGACGGCCAGGATCAAGGATGGAAAATGCACTGTAACGGAAGAGCTCGTACCTTCCCCGAGCCTTACGATGATCATGAAGGCCAAGGACTGGGTGGAGCTCATGCTGGGCAAGGTAGATGCAGTGAACCTCCTCACCACGGGTAGGGCCAAGGTCGAGGGGGACATGAACCTTGCAACCAAGCTGGGGGAGCTTTTCGCAAAGTATACGGCACCCGGGGAAGAGGAGGAAGAGGAACAGGAACTCCTCGTCTTGAAGAAGATCATCTCCGTGAATCAGAAGTTTGCTACCGGGCCCGTGATGGGGAAATACCTGAACGGGTTGAAGGAGAAGAAGATACTCGCAAACAAGTGCCGCGAGTGCGGCCGGATGCAGGTTCCGCCACGAGAGGTCTGCGCACTGTGCAGAATCCGATGTGACGAATTCGTCGAGGTGGGACCCAAGGGCAATGTTCGCCTGCTCGATACCGCCTACTACGCCAGCCCGGATCCGCTGACAGGGGAAACCCGGGAAACCCCATACGGGCTCATTTACATCCTGCTCGATGGGTGCAGTGGGCAGGAGGTGTTCGCCCACTTCCTGCGGGATGATCAACTCGATCGGATCGAGATGGGCTGGAACGAGAAGAAGGGCACCATCGTGCGCCCTGTTTGGGCCGAAGAGCGGACCGGGAAGGTTGCCGATATCAAGTACTTTGAGATCGACGAATAAGGAGTTCGATCATGAAAGAGGGATTCGACACGACTGATTGTTTTCTTGTGGATGGAAAACTTGCGCTTCCCTACACCTACTTTGCCGGAAGGGTGGGCAGTAAGTTCCTGACGACCATTCGGGATGAAAAGAAGATCATGGGCATCAAGTGCAACAAGTGCAACAAGGTCTTCGTGCCCCCACGCCAGACCTGCGACGTGTGTATGGAGGACATTCGGGACAACTGGGTGGACGTGCAGAACACGGGCAAGGTGACGAATTTCACGGTTGTCCGGTACGATGACAAGCACCTGCCCAAGAAGGCCCCGTACGTCCTGGCCATGATCCAGCTCGACGGTGCGGACACTCCATTGGTGCATGTGGTTGAGGGGATCGACCTGGACAAGGCCAAGATCGGGATGAAGGTCCAGGCCGTCTTTGCAAAAGAGACGACGAACACGATTCTGGACATCGATCACTTCGCCCCGGCGTAATGGGGGGAACCGTCATTCCCGCGAACGCGGGAATCCATTGGTACCCTGGCGTTCCTTCTCCCCCTTTGGGGGAGAAGGTTAGGATGAGGGGGCTTTTGGCACAGCTTCACCCTGACCGTCTCCCTCTCAAGAGGGAGAGGGAATATCGGTAGTACGGTGTTGCTGATCATGGTGCTTGGGCGCGTTAGTGCCGACGGCAATCCCCCGGCCACACGAGCCCTCTTCAGCCGTAGTACCCGAACTCCCTCACAGCGTCGATCATGGCTTTCACGTTCTCCGGCTTGGCATTTGCCGGGATTTCACATCCGGCCGCCAGAATGAACCCACCATCGGCGCCGACGACGTCGATCAGCTTCTTGCAGTAGTCCGTGACTTCCTGTTTTCCTCCAATGGCGAGCATGGTCGGCGACACATCGCCAAACAGGCAGCAATGACTGCCGAGGACCTCCTTGGCTCGGAAGATGTCGGTCCTCCCGTCCAACTGCAGAACGACTTTGGCCTTGGGCAATTCGAGCAGGTACTCGAGGTTCTTGTCCCAATTCCCGTCGCAGTGAAGGACCGGGGTCACGCCTCGAGAAACGAGCCCCTGGACAATCGATCTTAGGGAGGGGAAGGCATAGTCCCGGAAATGTCGGGGAGACATGAAGTCATTCGAAGTGCGGTGGCACAAACAGGATACCCTGGGGACCCCGATGAATCTTGCGCAAGCCGCGTTCATTTGCACGTATCCGTCGGACAAGGCCAGGGAAGCGTCCCGAATCGGCTCCGGCGTGTTCACGAGGTCGAAAGAGAAATCCATGATCCCTCTCGCCATGGAGAAGGTGTCAAAGGGCACCTCGACCAGGAGGCTGTGAAGGGGTGCCACTCCGCGCGCAGTCCAGGCCCTGAGTTCTTTTCGCCAACAGAGCAGATGCTTGAGAATGGCCGGAACAAGGTGGAGCTTGTTTGTCAGGCGGCCGGGATCTTTGTGCTGGATAAGGCAGGCCAGGGAAAACATGAAATCAAAGTATCGCAGAAGTGAACTCGGAACCCGGCTATCCCGGACGCGGTCGTATTCCGCCGCCGTCAGGATCTCCTCTTCGATGAACTGGCACATCTCATCGGGCGGGAGGTCGATGCCCGGGTACTTTGCCCTCATCGGGAGGGCAAACACGTATGCGGTGGGACTCGTCGGATTGATCGGGAAATAGATGTCCCACGGGCCCAGGTCTCGATAGCATTTTTCGATCGCATAAGAGTACTTGGTCGGATCGAACCAGAGTTCCTGCGTAGTGATATCTGAATAGCGGGCAGCGAAGTAATAGATCATGGGGGCGACGGGGATGCGATCCGGCACGCCCAAGTCGATCACGGTCTGAAATCTCTCTTCGGCTGTCATCGTGTCTCGAGGCATGAAAATGACTCCTCCTCATCCTTCTTCCGGGCCGACTGCACAGGGAATGGCGTTGTAGACCGGCATTCCGCATAATTCGTCGAGGTTTTCGTCGCCTGTGAGCAGATTGGCGTTCGTGCCCTGCTGCTCCACGGTCGTTTGGGTCTCAGGATGGAACAATCTTCGGCCCCAGCCATGCGTCAAGGAGACCACACCCGGTCGTATGTCCTCCGTCACATTGGCCTGGACGGCTGCGGCCCCATTCTCAGTAGTAACCTTCACCCTGTCTCCGTCTCGGATGGATGCGGAAGCAGCATCCACGGTGTTGATTCGAAGGGAATTTCCCGATTGCTTCTTTGTGAGGCTCGTCACCCCTCGGAGTTGCGTATTCTTCGTGTGTGGCGAACGCTCCCCGGTGATCAGGGTGAGAGGAAACCGGTCGGAGGGGTCCGGTGGGGGGGCGACTTGCTTCAACGCCTCGACAAACTCGGCAGGGGCAACCTCGATCTTCTTCGAAGGCGTCGCCATTCTCTTCAGGGCAGCCCCGAATCGAATGTCGCCCGCCTTCACCCCGTGGGGGTTCTTCATCAGCTTGCCGAATTTCACCTTCCCCATGGCACCGAGGAGGAGCCTGTAGTAGTTCTTCGGGTCGAAAGCGAAGCGGTCCGGCGTCCCAAGCATCTTGCCGAGAACCTCTCCCCCCCGGAACATAAACTCCATGGGCCACTGATTGAGGACGGGAACCCCCATATGCCGGGAGAGCTCCCGGAAGATCTCCCATTCCGGTTTGACCTCTTCAGGAGGGTCCACCACCTTGTGCTTCCACTGGCCAAAGGGATAGGGGAAGTGGTCCGGAAAGATGATGTAGAGATCATCCTTTTCGAAAAAATTGGTGGCGGGCAGGACAAAATCCGCCTTCTGTGCGGTCTCGTTCATGTAGATGTCCACGCTCACCAGGAGATCGAGTCTGTCGACGGCCTCCTCGAACCTGGAGGAATTCGGGAAGAGCAGGGCAGGGTCCCCCGCGTCTACGATGAGCGCGCGGACCCGGTCAGGCGAGTCCATCAGGATTGCTCTCGAGATCTCGGATGCGGGATAGGAGTTGGAAAGATACGGAAATCCTCCGATGTGGGATTTTCTCTTTTTGAACCCTGCCGCAACCTTTGAGAGCAGGTTCATATCGAGGATGCCCGGGTTGAACAGGAGGCCTCCAGGTTTGTCCACATTCCCGGTCACGGCGTTCAGCGCCTCCACGAGCCAGTAGGTGAGCGTGCAGTTCGTAGAGACATTGACACCGAGTTTACAGACCGCACTGGCGGACCGGGCAGTTGCGAACTCGTCCGCGACCCGCAGAATCGTCTCGGCCGGGACGCCACATATGCGGGACGCCTCTTCAGCCGATACCGGCGGTAGTTGCTGAAGGAGTTCAGCGCCAACGCAGTGCTTGTCCAGGAATTCCTTGTCCTGAAGGCCCTTGCCGAAGATATGCGTGTAGACCGCCCGAAGCATGAAGAGGTCGGTACCGGGCAGGAGGTCCACATGAATATCTGCCATCTGGGCTGTTTCGGTCTTCCGGGGATCGACCACGATGAGTTTCGCACCTCTCCTATTCAGGTTTTTGAGGGATGCAACGATGCCGGGGTGATCCAGCGAAACCATGGGATTGCTTCCGAAGATGAGCAGACAGTCGGTCTGGTCCAGGTCGGGTTGGGTGACATGGAACTGTTTGCCGTACATCTTCTCCATGACGAGATACCGGTTCGTGAATTCCAGGGTCAGCACGTTGTAGATCCGGTCCGACCCGAGGGCCCGCAGAAATCCGTCGGCAAGCATGTAGTTCACCGAGGAGGTTGCATTGCCCCCCCCATAGTACAAGGCGACCGAGTTTTTTCCGTGCTTGGAGATCAGGTCGCGCAGCCGTTGGGAGATCTTCCGGTAGGCCTCCGGCCAGGCGATGCGATTCCACGTGCTACCGGTCCTTTCGTAAGGATGGCGTAATCGCAGGGGGTCTGAGACCATCTCGTGACTTGCCATCCCTTTCGGGCACAGGAAGCCGCGGGTCAGGGGATGGTCCTTGTCCCCTCGCAATGCCACGATTCGGTTCTCCTCCACCTCCACTTCCATCCCGCAGGCTGCCAGACAAATATCGCAGTGGGTGTATTGCGTGGCCATGTCTCCTTCTCCTATATCTACCTGGGTTTGGGGATATGCAATCCATCCGGAAGCTCGAGCAGGAACGAGTAGGGATCGTCCTGTTCGAGTCCATAGAGCATGTGGAAATACTCGTGAATCAGATCCTGCACCTCCAGCCCCAGCCAACTGTCCGGCAGCAGGTCCTCGGGCAGGCATGGATCCAGGGTGATGATCTCTGCGGCCTCGCTGAAAAGGACAAATATCTCGAGGAATGCCTCGCGGGAATCGGGGGGCGAACCCTTTTCGATCCGGGTGCGCATCCTTTCGATCCGCCGTTTAAGCCGGGTTCGTATGGACGCGTACTTCCGATTCAAGTCGGAAAGGGGCCATATCTGGGAAACGGCCGATGCGACCGGCTCGCCCCCGAGTTTCACATCCTTTGAGACCGAAATCATGACCCTCCCAGCCACGCGAAGGGAATCTGCCACCCCGCTGACCAATTGGGTCGCATCACCCGCGGCGATCCAGACCCCGCCCGCCCACTGTCCGAAGCCGATTTCGCGCAGACGCCTCCTCAGTTCATCGCGGCGGTCGCGTATCTTCTCCGGGATTCCGAAGCTCACGAGCGTCCACGTACCGTCCCAGGTGTACTTGGATTCCGCGATGTCGTGAATCCGCATGAACTTGGCCGCAATCTCCCCGGCCATGGCCTTCCCCTTTGCTGAGAGAGCGTACCAGGCGGCCTTTCTTGGGGATGGTTCCCGGACCAGGATGCCGGACCGGGCCAGGCGGTTGACGCAAGCCCTTACGGACTGTGGGGATTTTCCCAACTGCCTGCCAAGGTCAACCGCATCCTTCAAGGGAAAATGTTTCGCCTGGGCAGCCAGGAAGAGGACGAATCTCTGGGTCGACTGCATTTGTGTGCCTTTTCTGAT
>JAQYVQ010000308.1 GCA_030145435.1 Syntrophobacteria bacterium
GTTCATCCGGTTGCCGAGGAGGGAAACATGTTAGAGTTGACGGAAGAGCAGAGGCTGCTCCGGGAATCGGTCGGCCGACTGGCCCGGGAGAAGATTGCTCCACGGGCCGCGGAAATGGACGCCTCCCAGGAGTTCCCGGAAGACATCCACAGGCTCTTCGTCGAGCAGGGCCTGCTCAAGCTCAAAATCCCTCATGCGTACGGCGGGGTGCCCGCCGACGCCGTGACGTGCTGCCTCGTTACCGAGGAAATCGCCCGCGTGGACGGCTCGTGCAGCCTGATGCTCGTAAATCACCTCGCCGGTCTGGCCCCCCTCATAGCCGGATCGACGGAAGAACAGAGGTCGCGCTTCCTGCCCACCATCGTGGAGGAGGGGCACATCGTCGGGTTCGCCCTGTCGGAACCGGAGGCCGGTTCGGATGCGGCCTCGCTCCAGACAAGGGCCCGCAAAGACGGCAAGGGATACCGCCTCACCGGGACCAAGTGCTTCATCACCAACGGTGGGGCCGCCAAGGTCTTCGTCCTTTTTGCCACCCTGGATCCGGCCCTGAAGAAGCGGGGTATCACCGCTTACCTGGTCGAGGAGGAAAACCCGGGGGCTCACATCGGCAAGAAGGAAGACAAGATGGGCATGCGGGCTTCCCCCACGACGGAACTCATCCTGGAGGATGCCTTCGTCCCTGAGGAGGCGCGCATCGGTGGTGAGGGAGAGGGGTGGGGGCTTCTGATCGAGGGCCTTTCAGAGACCCGTATCCTGATCGCCGCCCTGTCGCTCGGCCTTGCGGATGGAGCGACAGAGGTGGCTGCCCGTTACACGGTCGAGAGATCCCAGTTCGGGAAGGCCATCTCCACCTTTCAGGGCATCCAGTTCATGCTGGCAGACATGCTGATGGGCATCGAGACCGCCCGCTCGCTCGTCTATCGGGCCGCCCGGATGCAGGATCAGGACCACCCGTCGGTCCGCCGCTACGCCTCCATGGCCAAGTGTTACGCGTCGGACATGGCCATGCGGGTCACGACCGACGCAGTGCAAATGATGGGCGGGTATGGATACATGAAGGACTACCCGGTGGAGAGGATGATGCGCGACGCGAAGGTGCTGCAGATCTTCGAGGGAACGAATCAGATACAGAGGATGATCATCGCCAGAGACTACCTTGCCGGCCTATAGAAAAAGGATTGCCCACCCGGGTGAAGGCGTGGGGCCCTCTGGAGCTATCTCCTGTTCCGAATGAGATTTGTGCAGGGCGACTTTGTAATCGGAACAGGGATAGCTGCTATTCCCGGTATTCCCTCAGGTCCTGTTCGGTGACTTGCTTTTTTGCCGGGGACTCTTGTCGCAGGATCTGTTCGGTTTCCTTCAACTTCCGTTCCGACAGACGGGAGGAACGGGGACTCGCCATGCCCAACCAGGATCGAACGGTCCAGTTCGCCTCCTGGAGCCTGGGATGATATGCGAGGAATCCGGGGAACTGATCGGCAAAGATGAAGGCTATCACGACGGACGCCATGAGGACGAATACGAGCACATACCGCATACCACGACGCTCCCTTTTCCAGCAGCCGGCGAACCCTTGCCTGCCCGCCGGAGAAGAACTATAGCAGATTTACGATTCAGAGAAAAGAGAGTGTGTACCGCCTTGATTTCCTCCGGCTTCCTCACTACCTTAGGTAGAATCACAAGGGGTGAGCGCGAGAACAAGCTCTTTAGCCACGAGCAGACAAGGAGGCGAAATTAAATGAAGGCAAGCCTCTTGTGCGTCCTGGTCCTGGTCTCCCTTTTTCCACCCCTCTCCGGCTTTTGCACCTGGGAGCATTCTGCAGACCTGGGGCCCATGGCGCAGTCGCTGTCAGAATACTTTGAGCCCGGCGCTCTCAAAGCAAGCGAACCCCTGCCGATCAAGCAGATCATAGGGTTCGTCATCGCGGGACTCGCTTTGCTTGTCATCCTCCTGTTCGTGTTCTCCTTTCTCATGGGCCCGGGCGAAAGGATCCGGGAGAAGATGTCCGAAACGAGCGATCCCTTCTTCACGATCGTGGCGCTCCTGCTGATCGTGCTTTTCCTGGCCATGGTCCAGAACTACTACAACGAAATCCTTGAATGGATGAAAACCTTCGTTTCTTCTGGGTGAAAGACAGCTTGCTTCTCGAAATCCACTCTCACACGCGCGAGCATTCCGATTGCAGCCACATCCCTGCCCTGACGCTGGCTCAGGAGGTACGGGACAAGGGTCTGCAGGGCCTCGTGCTCACAGACCATCATCATGTGTGGGCCCCTCACGACCTGGCCCGGCTCCGCAAGGAGGCGAAACTGGGGGAGCACTTCGTCCTGCTCTCCGGCCAGGAAGTGACCACCGCCGACAGCGGGGACGTGCTGGTCTTCGGACCGGCCGAGGCGATCAAGAGGCACAGCAAGCTTTCCGAAATCCTGCGGAAATACCCGGAAGCGGCTGTTGTCTGGGCGCACCCTTACCGCAACTCGGTCCGGCCGAACCCCCTCCTTCTCGAGGCTTCCGGTCCCTTCCACGGGATCGAGGTCTTTTCATCGAACCACACGATCCGTGACAACATTCAGGGCCTGCAGGACTGGCACCGACACAAGTTCACCGCCCTGGCAGGAACGGACACGCACGGAGAGGGGTACGCCGGCACCTACCCGACCCAGTTCGACCACTGGGTGGACACCCTGGAGGATCTGGTAACCGAGATCCGAAGCGGACGATGTCGCCCGTTCTTCAAGGAGATACCCAGAACGGGCGCGAACCTGCAGGTCACCGAGATCGTCGTAGGCACCAAGGGCAGGAAGGAGACTCGAGAGAGGTGGATCATCAAGAGGCTGCATGGCCGGTCGAAGTGGGAAAAGGCCCAGCATGCCTATCGCGTCATGGAGGAGGTCTTCCAGAAAGGCTTCGACAGGGGCCGGTATCGCGTGCCCGAGCCTCTCGACCTGGACCCGGAGACGCAGACGCTGATCGAAGTCGGCCAGCGGGGCAGAAGCCTGTACGAAATGCTCCTGGCCGTCCCCCCCAAGGAAGGACGGAGACTGATCGAAGACGTGGCCGCGTGGCTGGCCCGATTCCACCGTACGCCGGTAACCCTCTCCATGCCTGAGACCTTCCATCGTTCGGAAGAGCGAAGGATACAGAACTACATGAAGCGGTTCGTAAAATGCGGCCATCGCCACACCCGGAGGGCGGCGTCCCTGGCCGAGACGATCCTGGCAGCGGAGAAGGGAATCGCCGATTTCGGCAAGGAGGCGTTTGCCCTGGGCCACGGCGACTTCCATCCGAAGAACGTCCTCGTGGGACAGGACCAGGCGACCGACAGATCCTCTCTCTTCGTATCCGCCATCGACTTCGAAAACGCTCAATTCTACCCACACGCCTATGACGTAGGCACCTTCCTCGCCCAGTTCCGCAACCAATTCTCCGACTCCGGCATCCTTCAGGAATACACGGAGGAGGCGTTTCTCGAGGCGTATCAACAGAACGCCCCTTCCTTGCCGTCCGATTTCCTGCGGCAGGTCGAGCTTTTCAAGGCACGCACCAACTTGAGCATCGCGTCCTACTTGATCAAGGTCGGCATGGGAGACAGCCAGGACCTCTGGCGGGTCCTCGTGGAGGCGGAAAGGTCCGTGGCTTTGTATTGCTCCTAAAGGCAACTGCAGTCATTCCCGCGAACGCGGGAATCCAGGAGGGGAGTAGGGGATGGGAGCGACTCCACTCACAGACATGGCGTGGGAGCATTGAAGGATGATTCTGGAATGGCTGAAAAAGGACGTAGTCCTCGGGGACGGCGGTATGATCTTCGAGCTGGAGCGCAGGGGTTATGTGCGTGCCGGGCCCTACACCCCGGAGGTCGTTGTCGAAGACCCGCAGGTGGTCAGGCAACTGCACATCGATTTTGCGAGGGCCGGAGCCGACGTCATCCAGGCCTGTGCCTACTACGCCCACGAAGAGAAGCTCAAGGACATCGGCATGCAGGGGGCCCTCGCGGAGATCAATCAAGCCGCGACCCGTCTGGCCCGGGAGGTGGCCGATGAGTACGGAATCCTCGTAGCAGGGAATCTCTGCAACACCTGGGTTTACGATCCGGAAGATCCGGCGACCCACGCCGAGACCCGCCGCCAGTTCGACGAGCAGATCGAGTACCAGGGGGTCGAACGGACGGACTTCTACATCGCCGAAACGATCGAATATCTCGGGGAGGCGAAGATCGCCCTGGAGGCGATCCAGGCCGCTGGCCAGCCCGCCATGATCACCCTGGGATTCAAGTACCAGGACAAGACCCTGGATGGCGTCGGCCTGGAGGAGGCGTTCAAGGACCTGAAGGATGCCGGCGCGGACATCGTGGGGATCAACTGCTTCCGCGACCCGGACATGATGCTTCCCCTGGCCGCCAGGCTTCGGAAGGCCGTCCCGGGCTACGTCGCCACCCAGCCGGTGGCCTACCATTGTTCGGCGGACAGGCCCTATTTCCAGGCCCAGGAGATCCATGGAGACCCTGCCTTCCCCCTCGAACTCGACCCCTTCATGCTGACCAGGAGGGAGATGGCCGCCTATGCCCTCGAGGCAAAGAAGATGGGCATCGAATACATCGGCGCCTGCTGCGGAGCCGGCCCGCATCACATCCGAGCCATGGCCGAGGCACTGGGGCGAACGGTCCCGAACAGCCGGTATTCCCCCCAACTCGAGCTACACCCTATCATTGGATCCGAAGAGCACATCAAGGAGAAGGATCAGCGCATCCTCGCCGAACAACGAGGCAAATCAAGGCGGACCAAGAAGAAACCTTAGCAGGCTCGAGATCTGCGCCGGGCAACCCAGATTGAGGGGTCAGGGGGTGGGTGGGAGCTAACAGCTATAAGCTAACTGCCAAGAGCGAGGACGACGACGAGGAAGAGCGATGAGAACACACACGGGCACGAACGCCACTTGCCACTGAACCAGGTAGAGACCGAGCCCAAGAGGACCCAGACGGGACAGACATGGCACTCTAGAGCCTCTGCATCAGGCGGGCGGCGAGTGCGAGGTCACGGAGGGAATGCTCCGGGGTCAGCTCTCCCCCGAGAAAATCGCCCTGCCGGGTGAGGATCAACTCTTTTTCTGTGAAGCGAACGTTCTCGAATCCCTCCTTGAGGATCTCGAGAATCGACTCCCGGTTCACAGGGTTGTCCAGGTAGAGTTCCGCCTTGTCGCGCTCACCGTCCGCCCGCGCAACCACCGCTTCGTCAAAGGCCTTGTCCCCGGTTTCGATCGGCCTCCCCCTCTGAAAGAGTTGCTCCAGGCCCTGCATCGCTCCGGGCCCGCGGGCTTCCAGGCCAAAGGGGAAGGAGAAGGAGAGTTTGATCTGCATACGGCCCGGCGAATTTCGGCCGGCCGCAAAGAAGATGATCTGGAAGGGAGTGCCCATGTAGGTTCCGCGTATCCGGGGAGGCGAAAAAGGCCAGATCACGGCCACGCCGTTCAGGTACGGCGCGATTTCCTTCAGCCGTCTCGCCTTCACGAACTGGGAGACGTAGCGCAGCAGGAACAATCCAAGAAAGATGATAAGAGGCAGCAGGAACTGAAACCATTCCTTTGGAATGCTCATCACGGGGGCCCTCGTTCGCGTGTTTGTTCTCCAGGGAACCCAGGTTAACCCGCAACGAGAGACAAAACAAGGCCCTTGGGCGGTGAAGCCGCGGGTAAAGAGCGAAAGAACAAGTGGGGGTTAGGGGTCAGGGATCAGGGGTCATGCCACCACTCCACCAGGAACCTGGGAGTCATTGAGGCGTCCAGCCGACCCCCAGGCGGGCAGGCGGCGAGGGGCATCTGGTTGCGCTCTCATCCGGGATTCTGATAGTTTGGCCGTGGAGGAAGAGACAATGCCGAATCGTGATCCCACCCAGACGGACAGGCCCGAATCCGCTCCTGCAGTCCTGCCAGACGAGGCCTCTTCCCAAACCGACTGTTTTCAGGTCTCGCGGGTGTCGATCCTCTACCGATACCTGTTTCTTCTGGCACTTACCCTGGTCGGCGCACTTCTTCTGTCCCTTCTCTTTACGATGGCCGTCTCAGGGCGCGATTACCTGATCGGCGGGCTTCTGGCCATCTGGGCCCTGGCCCTCCTCCGGTACTGGGCCTTCCTGCTGTCCATGCCTCACCGGGTCTGTGTGGAGGGGAACGAGTCCCTCGTGCTCCATTCCCTGTTCAGGACGAAGAAGGTTGCATGCAGCGAGATTGCCGCTCTGCGAATCTCACCCTTCTATCAGAGCTATCTCCGAATCGTCACCTCAGGGAAGAAGACCTTTCCCATGATCAACCACGTGGACGGTCTCCACGACCTGATCATCCGGATCAAGCGCATCAATCCGAAGCTGGAGACGAAGGGCTGCTGAACAACTCCTGTTTCCTTGACAAACGAGGGCGTTTCC
>JAQYVQ010000309.1 GCA_030145435.1 Syntrophobacteria bacterium
TTCATCGTAGGAAGTTCTGCCCATCCGGGCGAATAACCTGAGGAGTGCCTCCTGGCGATCGATTTCCCCGGGTTTTCCCATGAACTTGCGGATCTTATCGGCGATCTCAAAACCGTGGTGGATCGGAGCAGCGTCCATGAAATTCAGGCCCATTCGTTTCCCGATGTCACTGTAGATCTTCCACTCGGGCCGACTCTGGCCGAGGGGTTCGCGAATCTTCTTTGTGAGCTGAACAAAGCGCTCGGCATAGAGCCCGTGAAACCCAAAGGAGATGTTGTCCTGCTCGTGGAAGGAGCAGACCGGGAGCACGTAGTGGGCCATACGGCCCACCTCCATCAGGAAAGGATCGATCGACACGACAAACTCGAGATCCCGGAAGGCCTTCTCCATCTTGTTCGAATTGGTGTAGGCCCTCAGCGGATTGCACCCCGTGACGACCATGGTGCGGATCTGTCCCGGTCCCGGGGTCAGAATCTCGTCCTGCAGGACCGTCACCGGCATGTTCCCGCATATCTCAGGGTAGTCCCGAACCCGTGAAACGTAACGGACCCCGCCATAGGCCCTCTTCTCGCTCTGGCTGAAGTTGAGCAGGGTGGGGTTCAGGAGGGTTCCCCCTTTCACCCCGGAATTGCCCAGAATGAACATGATGGTTTGCACGGCCCATGAAACCAGGGTCGAGTGCCTGTTCGCGATGAGGCCCATGTCATACATGAGGATGGAAGGTCTGTTGGTGGCAAGGCCTCGCGCCACCTCGAGGATGGTCGCCTTCGGGATTCCGGTTACCTTCTCCACTGCCTTGGGCGTGAAGCGGGCCACGACTCTCTTCACCCGGTCCAGGCCCCGGGTGTGTTGGCGGACAATCGCCTGGCCGTAAAGACCCTCAGAGGTGATGACGTGAAGGAGCGATAGAAGGAAATAGATGTCTGTAGACGGACGAATCGGTATGTGTTTGTCAGCCAGGCGGCCCGTTTCGGTCAGACGCGGGTCCACGACCACAAGGGTCCTGGCCGGATCCTTGGCGGCTTCCGCGAGATGTGCGCGGTGCAGGGGCCAGGAGACGACCGGGTTGGTCCCCATCAACAGGATGTATCTGGAATTGCCGAAGTCCGGGAATCCGTCCATGTAGG
This sequence comes from Syntrophobacteria bacterium, assembly GCA_030145435.1. Classification (GTDB taxonomy): domain Bacteria; phylum Desulfobacterota; class DSWW01; order DSWW01; family DSWW01; genus S015-6. Next base: position 1,128 of record JAQYVQ010000309.1, read on the forward strand.
AACACCCGAACAGCTTCTGGTTGGCCAGGTACTTGCTGGAGAGCTCCAGTCCAATCGGGCTGTAGAGATTCCTTGTGCCCATGGATCTCGCCCACTGGAACGCCAACATGAACTGAACGGTGGGGTGACCGGAACCCCCGAAGGCAAAGCCGATGGAACGCGGCCCATACCTGTTGCGCACACGAAGAAGTTCCCGGGCGACGCCGTCTATGGCTTCCTCCCAGGAGACCTCCACGAGGCGGTCTCCCTTGCGCTTGAGAGGGGCCGTGAGGCGGTTGGGGCTGTCGTAGTGGAGCCCCTGGTTGAGGCCCTTGTTGCAGATGTGCCCCCTGGAGTGGAGGTTGTCCTTGTCACCGCGGATCTTTACGATTCGTTGGTTCTCGTCCAGGGTCATGATCAGGCCGCAGTTGCAGCCACAGAGAAAGCAAGCTGTAATCTTCTCCTGCATGAGACTTCCCCCTCACCTTCTATGATCCGATCCGCGTCGAGGCGGGCTAGAGTTTCCGATATCGAAAACTTCGATTATCGTATTATATACGATTGATACGTAGCAAATACAGCTACCTGTGTCAAGGAACATCTGCAGCTGAAAAGGGCAGTTAACAGTGTTTCCAGTCGACTCACGAGATGGTATGTTAGGACTCCCACGAGAAAGGAGAGAACATCATGACGGAATCTACGGACAGAGAGAAGCTCCTGAGCAACAGAGAGCCGATCGGACAGTACTGGCAGATCCGGTTGGAACGGGTCAAGAAGACACTGGAAAAGAACAATTTCGAGGTCTTTCTCGTCGAATCGGGCTCCGAGGCGAAGCGTCTCGTCATGGAAGACATCCTTTCCGGCACCGGTGCCAAGACCATCGCCTGGGGGGGCACGATGACGATGGAGGAGATCGGCCTGGGCGAGGCGTTGCGCCAGAGGACGGACCTCACGCAGATCGACCCGATGGCGCAAGGCCTGACGCCCGATATGGATCATTTGAGAAAGGCGTTCACTGCGGACCTGTTCTTCTCAGGAACGAACGCAGTGACCGAGGCAGGGCAACTGGTCAATCTTGACATGCTCGGCAACCGGATCAGCGCGATCACCTTTGGGCCGACACATGTGGTCATTCTTGTGGGAAGGAATAAGATCGTCCGTGACCTGGAAGCGGCTATGGATCGCATCAGGAACTACGTGTCGCCGGCCCATGTAAGGCGGATCAACGCGTTGCTCGGGTTCGAAATGGAGAACCCCTGTGTGAAGACTGCATCCTGCCAGAACTGCAAGAGCCCTATGAGGATCTGCAACGCCTGGAGCATCATCGAGAAATCATATCCCCAGGGCAGGATCAGGGTGGTCCTCATCAACGAGGATCTTGGCTTGTGAGCTTGGAAGGTACTTCTCAAAGGGATGAAAAGAGTTCATTATTCTGTTATGAAAGAGAAGAGCATACCCTTGTACGGGAACTCGAAGAAGAGATTGTCCAGGTCGTGGCAACACGCTCATGAATTGTCAACGCATAGAAGGGAGCCAAAAGAATGGGCCCATTGATCATGAAACAGCAGTCGAAGGCAGGCTTCTCCTTGAAGCTGATTTCTATATTCATATTCATGGCCGTGTTGTTGGCCGTGAGCCATCCGACAGCCGAGGCCCAGGAATCTGAAGACATTAGGGCCAAAACACAGAATCCGGTGGGCGCAATGATCAGTGTGCCGCTGAAGAACTCGTTTGATTTTGGCGCGCCGAACGGCACGGCCTATTTTCTGAACATTCAACCCGTGATTCCGGTTACCGTGGGTGACTGGAACCTGATCAATCGTGTGATCGCCCCGATCATCTCCGTTGACGGTTTTATCTCAGGGACCCCTGAGATTCCTTCAGGAACGGGTGGGGACGGTGCAACCGGACTCGGGGACATCAACTATTCCGTATTCGTGTCGCCTGCTGAGCCCGGCAAGTTCATCTGGGGCATCGGTCCGTCGATCAGCTTCCCCACAGCCACCGATGACCAGCTTGGCAGCGGAAAATGGAGCGCCGGGCCCACGGCCGTGGTGCTCACCCAGCCCAAGCCCTGGACCCTGGGTGTTCTGTTCCGCCAGATCTGGTCTTTTGCCGGCACTTCCCTCCGTCCCGATGTGAACCAGTTCCTTCTGGAGCCTTTCGTGAACTACAACCTCTCGAAAGGCTGGTATCTTATCTCGGACATGATTCTCACCGCGAACTGGGATGCAGACTCCAGCAACCAATGGACC
>JAQYVQ010000332.1 GCA_030145435.1 Syntrophobacteria bacterium
ATATGTAGGTTTGACCCCTTTGATATGGTTCTTTTGCTACCTGCCGTGGAATTTGAGATGGAACGCCATCGTTGCGTCTCCAACACGGGGGGGGCTTCGTCGTACCTGAGACGCAGAGGGATATTGGCCAGAAATAGAAAATGCGGGGCTCAGAATATAACCCCGCAAGTCCCTGAACCTAAATGGCGAGGGTGCGTGGGAATCGAACCCACCGCAGGCAGGATCACTACCTGCCACTGGATTTGAAGTCCAGGGGAGCCACCAGTGCCCCATCCACCCCCATAAGCTGTCTCTCCCGTGTCCCAATCCGCCGACCGTGCTCATCCATGAACGCTCCGCCCGGTCTTGCGCGCGGCAAGGACTGGCTCCCGGCCTCGTTGACACGAACGGCCGTGCTTAGGTAATTTTATGTGTGTAGAGAATCTTTTTCAATGTCATTCATCAGGAATTCCCTGATCACCCACACCGAGGAGACTGCGAATGCCCGAAAAGAAGGTCAAGTGCATGGTGTGCGGAAAGGCGATCGAGACCAGCGGTTCAATCTGTCAGCGGTGCCAGGAGTCCATCAGGGGAGAAGCCGTGGGGAAGCGCAAGAAGGTTGGCGCCGCCGCAGACAAGGCGATGAAGAAGCACGGGCAGAAGCCGCCGAATAAATGATCAGGCGCCGTTGCGGCCCCCCCGGGGAGCAGAGGTCCTCTTCTCCCCGTGATGCCCCACCCTAAGGGCCCGTGAAAGAATAGTTTCACAGTAGGGGCGGCTAATTGTTTCATTTTGCGGACCCTAGGCCGGGGAAGGTACGCGTGAGGGAACAGAGACTCCTGACCAGCCTGCTCGTTTCTTTCACCCTGCACATGGCCTTCCTGGCCTTTGTTCCTCCACTCCTGTCCCGGCCGCCCTCCTCCCTGAAACGACCTCTCTGGGTCGATCTCGTTGATCTCAAAGAGCCATCCGACCCGGCACCCTCTCTTCTCCGCCCGTCGCCTTCGACCGAGGCATCTTCGCAGGTGTCAAAGAGAGCGCCCACCAGGCAGACCGTTCTATCTAGACAAATAGACAAGCCCGGCGCCCCCCCCCAGGAGGCCCGGGAGCCACCCGTCCCGCGACCTCGCCCCCTCCCCTCTGTGCGCGACCTGATCCCGAGCGTGAACAATCTGCTCGGTCGACAACGGGCCTACGACAACCCCCTCGACGTCGAACCCTCCCGGGATGGCGACCAGGGGATTCATCGGGGACCGCATTACGAGGCTTATATTCGGGACTTGAAGGAAGCGGTTAAGAAGAATTGGAAGGTGTCCGGGGATGGTGAATCGAAGAGGGCCACCACCGTGCTGCGGATCTCGATAGGCCCGGACGGATCACTCGCCTCGCTCGATCTCCTGGAGTCCTGTGGCATGGTCCTTCACGACTACGAGGCCCTGGAGGCAATCAAGCAATCCTTCCCGCTTCGATCCCCTCCCGAAACCCTTCTCGACGAGCACGGCAAGCTCTCGATCCGGTTCTCTTTTCACTTACTACCTGACCCCACCCGGCTGAGGAACGACTAGTCGTCTTCCTTGCTCTTTTCCTCTTCCAGAAATGCCGCATACCCGGCCGCGTCCATGAGCTTGCCGAGTTCGCTCTCGTCCGACATGGTAATTCGAATCAGCCAACCGTCCTCGTACGGGTCCTCGTTGATCAGTTCCGGGTTATCGAGCAGCGTGTCATTCACTTCCCCGACGGTTCCGGAAACCGGCGCGTAGAGGTCTGAAACCGCCTTTGTCGATTCGACCACACCGAACGCCTCGCCCCGCGCGACCCGGGAGCCTTCCTCCGGAAGTTCCACATACACGATCTCGCCCAGGCTGTCTTGCGCATGGTCGGTTATGCCCACGACGAGGCCATCGCTGTCGGGCCTCGCCCATTCATGCTCCTTCGAATATTTCAGATCTTCGGGGAAATCCATCCTCTCTCCTTTCCTCTCTGTCACACCCGCAATACGCACATTCAGATGCGTTCCTTGTCTGCCCGGAAAGGACAACCCGCCCCAGGCACAGAGGGGTTTCCGGTACGCCCAGCGATAGAAATATATACTTAACGCCTGAGGCTTTGTAAAGACATTTCTCCCGCCCTCGGATCCTTTCCGTCTCCATCCCTATCTAAGAGTCTAGACGGGGAAGAAGAACATCGTGCACCTTCCTTTCGATATGCGAGGCAACGTCTACATGAGCGAATCGAAGCGGAACCGAGTTCGAATCAAGGTCATCCACCAAGACCCGGTCAAGATCGAAGGGAAGTACTACCGCGGCCGTATCGCAAAATTCAACCCGAAAACAGGGTACGGGTTCGTTGAAACAAGAGAGGGAAGTCATATATTCTTCTATGCGGACCAGATCCGTCTGGAGGGCGATCAGACCCGGAAGTCGGACATCCGCCCCGGGAAGCTCGTCGGCTTCGATGTAGGGTGGACGGATCGGGGAATTCGAGTGTGCAAGATGAAGATCGTAGAAGAGGAGGCCAACCCATAGGAGGGCCCGGGCCGGTACGATGGCCCGATGGCAACCTGTTTCTAAAGATTTCACTGTATTTTCAAATACTACTGTATTTTCAAATACTTAAGAGAAGAGATCGGACCTCCCCAGGACCTCTCAAAGGTAGATTCGCCTCTGTCGCATCATGCGCCGGCTTCACCTCCTTGGCTTCGGCGATTGTGAACCCTTTCTTTTGTTTTCAGATGGTTATAGGATGAATCTTGCAAGGGGAAGGGAGGAGGATGGCGGCCATAGAGAGAAAACGCCTCGGAATTCGGAACTCGTTATAATAGCGCTTGACAAAGCCTTTCAGATTTAGTATTTAGGGGTATTTACCCAAAGTGGAGATGAAGATTCTTCATGCGCGGGCTCGCGCTCGGCTGGCGTAGCTCAACGGTAGAGCAGCTGATTTGTAATCAGCAGGTTGCGGGTTCGATTCCCATCGCCAGCTCCACGAATGACCTGCACGTACATACCGGAGAGGTTCCCGAGTGGCTAAAGGGAGCAGACTGTAAATCTGCCGGCGAAGCCTTCGGAGGTTCGAATCCTCCCCTCTCCACCATTACCAGAAGGTGTCGGATATAAGAGGGGTTCCGATAGCAATAAAGCGGGAATAGCTCAGTTGGCTAGAGCATCAGCCTTCCAAGCTGAGGGTCGCGGGTTCGAGTCCCGTTTCCCGCTCCATTACCACAATTCGGATTCTTGTGCATCTTCATCGTTCAGGACCAACGCGTTCTCGTTCTACCAGCCGGTTCGCTGCCGCGGTTGGTACGACCGGCGAGAGTGCTGAGTACTGCGTATGCCCACGTAGCTCAGTGGTGGAGCACTTCCTTGGTAAGGAAGAGGTCACCGGTTCAAGCCCGGTCGTGGGCTCCAGAATGTAAGGCCTGACCATTTTTGTCGTACAAGAGCCAGGAGGCGGAGATGGCAAAGAAGAAGTTTGAGCGTACGAAGCCGCACGTCAACGTAGGGACCATCGGCCACATCGACCACGGGAAGACGACCCTGACTTCGGCGATCACACGGGTCCTGTCCGCCAAGGGGCAGGCCGACTACATTGCTTTTGAAGACATCGACAAGGCGCCGGAGGAGAAGGAGCGCGGCATCACGATCGCCACGGCCCACGTCGAGTACGAGACCGATGCCCGGCACTACGCACACGTGGACTGCCCGGGCCACGCGGACTACATCAAGAACATGATCACCGGAGCGGCCCAGATGGACGGGGCCATTCTGGTCGTCGGGGCGGATGACGGTCCCATGCCGCAGACCCGCGAGCACATTCTGCTGGCCCGTCAGGTGGGTGTCCCTCACGTCGTGGTCTTCCTGAACAAGGTGGACATGGTCGACGACGAGGAGCTCATCGAGCTGGTGGAGTTGGAGGTCCGGGAGCTTCTGAGCAAGTACGAGTTCCCCGGCGACGACATTCCGATCATCCGGGGCTCTGCGTTGAAGGCCCTGGAGAGCGGGGATCCGGACGCCCCGGAGGCCAAGTGCATCCTGGAGCTGATGGATGCGGTGGACGCCACGATACCGCTCCCGGAGCGGGCGCTGGAAAAGCCGTTTCTCATGCCCATCGAGGACGTTTTCACCATTTCCGGACGCGGCACGGTGGTCACGGGCCGGCTGGAGCGCGGCGTGATCAAGGTAGGCGACGAGCTGGAGCTCGTGGGCTTCAAGCCCACCCAGAAGTCGGTGTGCACGGGCGTGGAGATGTTCCGCAAGCTCCTGGATCGGGGCGAGGCGGGCGACAACATCGGCGTGCTTCTGCGCGGGATCAAGCGGGACGAGGTCGAGCGGGGCCAGGTGGTG
>JAQYVQ010000334.1 GCA_030145435.1 Syntrophobacteria bacterium
TTCCCCATCCAGTCGCCCGACTTTCCGTTTGATCACTCCAACCCGATGATCGTGCGCGACCTGAACAAATGCGTTCTTTGCGGCCGTTGTGTCCGGGGATGCCAGGAAGTCCAGGTCAATCAGGTGATTCAGTTCGGGTTCCGGGGGCCCGACACCAAGGTCGTGACCGGCGGGGACACGGACTACGCCGACTCCACGTGTGTCTTCTGCGGGGAATGCGTTCAACTCTGTCCTGTAGGTGCCATCTCCGAGAAACAGAGGATGCCGCATGGGAAGTCCTTTGAAGAAGAGACGGTTCGTTCGGTCTGCACTTACTGCGGGACCGGATGCGTTGTCAATCTTCATACCATCAACGGCCGAATCGTCCGTGTGACAGGCGATGAGGACGCGGAGGCGAACCGGGGCAGCCTCTGTGTGAAGGGTCGATTCGGCTACGACTTCATCCATCACCCGGACCGGTTGACCTCGCCCCTGATCCGGGACGGGCAATCCTTTCGGGAGGCAAGCTGGGACGAGGCGCTGAAACTCGTGGCGGCCAAGCTCGGGGCGATCAAGGAGGAGGACGGTTCAGAGGCCCTGGCAGGGTTCTCGTCGGCGCGGTGCACGAACGAAGAGAACTACCTGTTCATGAAGTTCATGCGGGGGGTCGTCGGGACCCAGAACGTGGACCAATGTGCGCGTCTCTGCCAGTCCGTCATCGTGGCCGGTCTGACCGAAGCCTTTGGCTGCGGCGCCATGACGAACTCCATCGCCGAGCTGGAGCACGCGGATGTGATCCTGCTCACCGGGAGCAACCCGACGGAAAACCATCCGGTGATCTCCAACGTGATGAAGCGTGGGATCCTGCGGAACGGCACGAAGCTCATCGTGGCGGATCCCAGGGCCATCGACATGACCCGTTTTGCCACCCACTGGCTCCGGCAGAAACCCGGGTCCGACGTGGCCTGGCTGAACGGCATGATGCACGTGATCATCGAGGAGGGGCTGTACGATAGGCCGTATGTGGAGGAGCGGACGGAAGCGTTCGAGGCTCTGAAAGAGGCCGTGAAGAAGTACACGCCCGCGTACGTGGAAGAGATCTCGGGCATTCCTGCGGAGGACCTCGTGGACGCTGCCCGGCTCTACGGGTCGGCAAAGAGTGGGGCGATCTGTTACGCCATGGGCATCACCCAGCACATCACCGGCACGGACAACGTGAAGAGCCTGGCAAACCTAGCCATGCTCTGCGGCAACGTGGGGATCGAGAGCGGGGGTGTGAATCCGCTGTGCGGACAGAACAACGTACAGGGAGCGTGCGACATGGGTGCCCTCCCGAATGTCTATACGGGATACCAGGAGGTGGGCGACCCGGACGTGCAGAAGAAGTTCGAAGAGGCCTGGGGCGTCTCTCTGTCGGACAAGCCGGGGCTCACGATGGTGGAGATCATGAAGGCGGCCCACGAGGGGACCATCAAGGGCCTGTACATCATGGGCGAGAACCCGATGGTGAGCGATCCGGATCTCACCCACGTGGAGGCGTCCCTGAAGAACCTGGAGTTTCTCGTCGTGCAGGACATCTTTCTCACGGAGACGGCCCGGTTGGCCCACGTGGTCCTTCCTGCAGTGAGTTTTGCCGAAAAGGACGGCACCTTCACGAATACCGAAAGACGGGTCCAGCGGGTCCGGAAGGCGATCGAGCCCGTGGGCCAGTCCCGATCCGATCGGGAAATTCTCGCAGACCTGGCCACCCGGATGGGCTCTCCCATGTCCTACGATTCGGCGGAGGACGTCTTCGAGGAGATGCGCTCCCTCACTCCGAGCTACGCGGGTATCACCTACGAGAGGATCGACCAGGGAGGACTCCAATGGCCCTGTCCGGACGTCGAACACCCGGGCACGCGCAATCTTCATCGGGACGGCTTCACCCGGGGGAAAGGACTCTTCCACGCCGTGGAATACGCTCCCCCTGCCGAGTTGCCGGACGATGCCTATCCCTTGATGCTTACGACCGGCCGCGTTCTGTACCAGTACCACACCGCGACGATGACCGGCCGATGCGAAGGCCTTCAGTTCCTCTACCCGAAGGGTTTCGTGGAGATTCACGAGAGGGATGCATCTGCGATCGGCGTAAAGGATCAACAGGTCGTGAGGGTCTCCTCCCGCCGGGGTTCGATCGAGATCACGGCACAGGTGACGGATCGTTCCATGCCGGGCACCGTCTTCATTGCCTTCCACTTCTTCGAGGCGGCGGCCAACCGGTTGACCCACTCCGCACTGGATCCGATCGGAAAGACCCCGGAGTTCAAGATTTGCGCCGTCAAGGTCGAGCCGCTATCCGCCTCGGTCGGCGTGTCGGAGGAGGCGACGACGGCAGCTCCTTGAGGCAGAGTGGGTCCTTGTGCTTCAACAGGAGGCCGTCAAGCCCGGTCTGAAACCGCCGCTCCCCCTGTAATCCGCACCGTTAAGATAGGGATAAGGGCCCTAAAACAAGCGGTTAGCTTGAGTTTTTTCGGGGTTTGTGGTAATCTTACCCCGGCGGGTTCAAGCATACCAATAGTCCTTGATCCAATCCCACTTTTCCAGCTTACTGTGAGCGTTTGGAACTGCTCGACACGACCCTGTTGGAACTCGTCTCTGCCAGAAAAATCGAGAAGAACCGAGTATGGAGTGAGGATCGTTCTACAATGGCCGAAGGAAAGGATCTCACGGTTATGGAAGATCACGTAACGAAAATCCTATCATCGTACGAGGGAACCAGAGCCGAACTGGTTCCTTTGTTGCAGCAGGTTCAGGAAGAGTGTGGCTACCTGCCCGAGGAAGCCATGTTCAGGATCGCCGAGTTCACGGGCACGCCCGAAAGTGAAGTTTACAGCGTGGCCACCTTCTATGCCCAGTTCAGGCTTACACCCATGGGCAGGAAGCGGGTCATGGTCTGTCGGGGGACAGCCTGTCATGTCCGTGGAGCCCCGCAGGTACAGGAGGCGGTGGAGCGAAAACTCGGCATAGCGGACGGAGAGACAACGGAGGATCTCGAATACACGCTCGACACCGTTGCCTGTATCGGTGCCTGCGGGCTTGCGCCTTGTATGATGATCAACAAGGATGTGCACGGTCGTCTGACATCGAAATCGGTCCTGAAGGTTTTTGAGACGAATGGGGGAGAGCAAGGTGAAGGGTAGAACGGTTCTGATCTGCCAGGGGACTGGATGCGTATCAGGGGGCTCGGAAAAGATATTCGCCGCCCTCGAGAAGGAAATGGAGCAAGCCGGCCTGGCCGACCAGGTCCAGGTCAAGCGGACGGGCTGCCACGGCTTCTGTGAGCAGGGACCTCTCGTGATCACGGAACCGGACGGCATGTTCTACGCACGCGTACAGGTGGATGACATCCCGGATATCGTGCAGTCGCTCCTGCCGGAAGGGCAACCTGTGGAGCGCCTGTTCTACCACAGTCCCGTCACGGGTGAAGCACTGCCTCATTACAAAGACATCCCCTTCTACAGCAAGCAGCAGCGTACGGTTCTGGCCAACTGCGGACACATCGATCCTGAGGTGATCGATGACTACATCGCCGTGGGCGGCTACGATGCGCTCAAGAAGGTCCTTGCCGAGATGAAGCCCGCGGAGGTCATCGATGAAGTGATCCGTTCCGGGCTGCGCGGGCTCGGAGGGGCCGGGTTCCCCACGGGACGCAAGTGGAAGTTCTGTCACGATGCGCCCGGGGACACGAAGTACGCGGTCTGTAACGCCGACGAAGGGGACCCGGGCGCCTTTCAGGACCGGTCCATCCTGGAAGGGGACCCGAACTCCGTACTGGAAGGAATGACCATTGCGGGCTACGCAGTGGGCGCCCAGAAGGGTTACATGTATGTGCGTGCGGAGTACCCGCTGGCGATCAAGCGCCTGCGGCTCGCCATCGCTCAATCGAACGAGAAAGGCTTTCTGGGCAAGAACATTCTTGGGAGCGGGTTTGACTTTGACATCGAGATTTTTGAAGGTGCCGGGGCCTTCGTTTGTGGGGAGGAGACCGCGTTGATCGCCTCCCTGGCAGGCGGCCGAGGCGCTCCGCGACCTCGCCCCCCTTTCCCTGCCGT
>JAQYVQ010000362.1 GCA_030145435.1 Syntrophobacteria bacterium
CCGGGACGGATCGCCCGCCTGCTGCCTGCCGAGGGGATACCGTTGGAGCCCCTCCCCTGGCGTCCGGGGGCATTCAAGCTCCTGGTCCACAACGGCAAACCGGGCAATCACTGGGGGTTTCTGGGCGGGCTCTACCATGTACAGGAAGAGGTCTCCCTGCTGCCGGTTCTCCTGCTCGACCCCCAGCCGGGCGACCGGGTCCTCGACCTGTGTGCCGCTCCGGGCAACAAGACCGCCCAGATCGCGGTCGCCATGGGGAATCGAGGAACAGTCGTCGCGAATGACAGAGACTACTACCGGATACGGGCGATCCACCACATGATGGAGAGGCTGGGGATCCTGAACACCAGCACGACCCTGCACGACGGCACCAATTACCCCAAGGGGGCCGGGCTGTTCAACAAGATCCTCGTAGATGTCCCCTGCACTTGCGAAGGCACGGTCCGCAAGAGCCCGCAGCTCGTCCTGGATCCGACGGGAGGTCTGTCACGGAAGATGTCCGGAGGACAAAAGGCCCTCCTCCGGAAGGCAATCCAATTGTGCAAACCAGGCGGGCGGATCGTCTATTCCTCGTGCACCTATGCACCGGAGGAAAACGAAGCCGTGATCGATGCCCTCCTGCGTGAGGTCGGACGGCACGTTGTGCGCCTCGTGCCCGCCAGGGTCGAGGGATTTCGCACCTCCGAAGGGTTGAAGGCGTGGGATGGAGAGACCTTCGACGAATCCCTGCGGCTTGCCATGCGGATCTGGCCCCACCAGAACGACACCGGGGGATTCTTCGTGGCCGTCCTCGAAAAGTGGAACGGAAACGAGTCGGCAGGCGAAGAAGACGCGCAGGGTTCGGCCGAGGAGGGCGAACGGCGTGGGACACCGGCCGGATCTGACGGGATGCCCCCTGAGGCCTGGACGCCTTCAGGCCCCTGGTTCGAGATCCTGGAGAAGAGGCTCGGCGTGTCCCGGGGCGACTTCGACGGCTACACCTTTTTTCAGAGGACTGCCAGGGATCTGCGCGTGGTCAACCGGGACCATCGCCCACCCCTCCAACCGGAGCCGCAATCCACGGGCATGGTCTTCATGCGAGCCAAATCCTCCAGGTTCCCGAAGCTCACCACGGCTGCAGCCATGCTCTTCGGGGGAAAGGCCAAGCGCAACACGATCGACCTGGATGTGGAGCAGATTCGAGCCTACGTCCAACGGCAGGACATCAACCTCCGTGCGGACCAGGTACGGTCTTGCACGGGCATCGGCTATGTGCTCGTCCGCCACGAGGGAGTCGAATTCGGGGTAGCCCTCTACCTGCCGGACGAGCAGGGCAAGGGCGACCGAGCGAAGAGCCTCTTCCCCAAGGCATGGGCCATCCGGTAGCAGGCCGTTGAAAGACGTCCATAGGTTAGACGGAAGCCCAGCTGCACGTCCCCGCTAATCGTTGCCGCAACCTCCCCGGCTTCAAGGCGTTCGTGAACTTCTCGATGCTTTCCGGGGAGAGGTCCCTCAGGTAGGCCCGATAATTATCGTATTCAAATATCGTGACTTGTTTCATTTTCATAGCAGGAATCGGATAAGCAACATGAGCAGGATGTTAGACGATATCATTTTATTTTCAGTTACTTATATAGGCAATCTCGAATCGGTCCGTCAAGGGAAAACCGCAATTAGTGTATACAACTTGTATACACCAGAATCAAAAAAGAGGGGCCCTGGACCTCTGCATCCTATTGCGATAATACCGATGAAAACGGCTTGCAGCTCCGGGGAACCGGGCGAGAGAGCGGGCGCAGGTACGACCCTGTCGGCACCAAACAGGATGCACCGGTTCATGCAACATCACGGTCAACTTTCAAGGAAACCCGTAAACCTCTTGTAGCATTCGTGAAAATACGTTATAGACTACCTAGTGCAACTTTGAGGCGGCGGGGGTGGATGGGCTCCGGGCGCACAACAGGGGGGACGGAATCTCATGAAGAAAACCGAGACCTTCTACGAGGGAATTCTCGACAATCTCTATGATGGCATCTACTTCGTGGATCGGGACCGGAAGATTACTTACTGGAACAAGGCAGCCGAGAGGATTACCGGCTTTCGGCGCTCCGAGGTCTTGGGCGCACATTGCCACGACCGCATCCTGAACCACATAAACGATGAGGGGGATCCTCTCTGTCAACGCGAGTGCCCCCTTGCGAAGTGTATCGAGACCGGCCAGCCCATGGAAGCCGAGGCCTACCTGCATCACAAGGAGGGATACAGGCTCCCCGTGTCGATCCGGGTGACCCCCATCCTGGACCAGGACGGAAACATCATCGGCGCTGCCGAGCTGTTCAGTGACAACTCGGGAAAGGCCCTGATGCTCCAAAGGATGGAAGAGCTCGAGACCATGGCCCTGATCGACCCGTTGACACGGATGGCGAACAGGCGATACATCGAGGTGCATCTGCGCAATCGGCTGGAAGAAATGCATCGATACGGATGGAGCTTCTGCGTTCTGTTCGCCGATATAGACGACTTCAAGAGAATCAACGACACGTACGGGCACGATGCCGGCGACAAGGTGCTGAAGATCGTCGGGCGAACCCTTTCCGGCAACGCAAGGCCTTTCGACATCTTCGGTCGATGGGGTGGGGAGGAATTCGTGGCCGTCATCGAAAACGTCAGCTTCAAGAGCCTTCCGATGATCGCGAACCGGTTCCGGTTGCTCGTGGAAAATTCGTATCTCTCGGTGGGAGACGAGAACATCCGGGTGAGTGTGTCTGTGGGCGCCACGGTGGCGCGGCTGGACGACACGGTCGATACGCTCATTCGCAGGGCGGACCAGCTGATGTACAAGAGCAAGAAGGCGGGCAAAAACCGGCTGACAACCGACGATCCCGAGGCGTGGGAAGGGCTTCGTCCCATGCGGGGAAAACAGGGATATACGGACCCCGGCACGAAATCTGCTCGGAAATCACAAGGCCGAAAGGGAAAGATCGCGGAACTGTAGAAAGGAGTTTGTATGTCCTCGTCGATGCCCACAGCAACGCTCCAGGAGGGTGACAAGCGGGCGGGTTTCACCGTCTCAAGCGTGATGCCCTTGCCCGATCTGCGCGCGGTGGCCTACCTGCTGGCCCACGAGAAGAGCGGTGCACATCTCCTACACCTCCACAACGAGGATCCGGAAAACCTCTTTACGATCGCCTTCCGAACCCCTCCCCCTGACAGCACCGGCCTGCCGCACATTCTGGAACACACCGTGCTGTGCGGCTCGAAGAAATACCCGGTAAAAGACCCCTTCGTGGAGCTCCTGAAGAAGAGCGTCGCCACATTCCTGAATGCCATGACCTACCCGGACAAGACGGTGTACCCCTGCGCCAGCATGAACGAGAAGGACTTCTTCAATATCACGGACGTCTACTGCGACGCCGTCTTCCACCCTCTGATCACGGAGAAACATTTCAAACAGGAGGGGCATCATCTGGACTTTGCCGAACCGGGGAACCCGAAGAGCCCCCTTACGATCAAGGGGATCGTTTACAACGAGATGAAAGGGGCCCTCTCCGACCTCGACGGGATCATCCAGCACAAGACAGGCAGGGGCATCTTTCCTGACAACGCCTACGGGCTCGAGTCAGGAGGGGACCCGGAGGCGATTCCCGACCTGACGTACGAGCAGTTTGTTGATTTCTACCGGGCCTATTACCATCCGACCAACGGCCTGATCTTCCTGTACGGGAACATCCCGACCGAAAGACACCTCGCCTTTCTCGATGAGAAATACCTGAGCGGCTTTAACCGGCTCTCGATCGACACCGCCATCGCCCCCCAACCGCAATGGAGTGAACCCGTCCATGAAACGGTGTCCTATCCCGTCGGTCAGAACGAGGACGGGGCGAAGAAGGCGGCGGTGGTCCTGACCTTTCGTACGAATGACGTCACCGATGCGGTGACCACCCTGTCGATGCATCTCCTGGGCGATTACCTTCTCGGCAACGCGGCCTCCCCCCTGCGAAGAACCCTGATCGACAGCCGACTCGGCGAGGAACTCACAGACTCGGGCTACGCCGGCCATCAGCGTGACACCTACTTCACGGTTGGGCTCAAGGGCACGAAGGCGGATCGAACCGCCGCGATCATCGACCTCGTACTGACCAGCTGTTCAGCCCTCGCAAAGGAAGGCTTCGACGCAAAAAAAGTGGAAGCGGTCTTCCATCGACTGGAACTCGCCTCCAGGGAGATCCGGCCCAGGCACCCGCTGCTCCTGATGGATCGCGTGTACCGCAGCTGGCTGTACGGCGCCGATCCGATCGCGAGCCTCCGGTTGAACGAGCATCTCGCAGCGCTCCGCACACGGTACCAGAAGGAGTCCGGGTTCTTCGAGCGCCTTCTTACCGAAATGATCGTGGACAACCCCCACTACACCGCCCTCACCTTCGTGCCGGACCCGGAATTCATCGAAAAGAAGGAGGAGGTCTTTCGACAGAGGATGGACCGGCAGAAGGCAAAAATGAGCCCGTCCGAATTCGACAGGATCATAGAGGAGGCTGCCGAGCTCGATGCCCTTCAGTCGGCGCCCAACTCCCCGGAGGCCCTGGCGACCCTGCCCCGACTCTCGGTGGCGGACGTACCGCCGGAGCCTTTCGAACTCCCAACCGTCCTCGAGACGGTCGCCGGCCGGCCTCTCCTGTACACGGACGTTTTTGCCAACGGTATCGACTACCTCAAGATTGCTTTTGACCTCACTGGAATCGACGAGGAGTTGATCGACTATTTGCCCCTGTACACGGACGCACTGGCCAACATGGGCGCAGCCGGGCAGGATTACGCTGCCATGGCCGAGCGCGAGGCGGCCTGCACAGGGGGGATCGATGCCGGGGTTTCGGCAGGGGGCCGTGCGGACGACAGTCACTTCGTGCAACCCTTCCTGCTGGTCACCGCGAAGGCCCTGACAACGCGTCTCCCGGATATGTTGCACGTCCTCTACGATCGGGTTCTGCTCTGCGACTTCAGTGACCTGGCCCGGCTGAAAGACATCCTCCTGCAGGGCAGGATACACTGGCACAGCAGCATCATCCCGAGCGGAAACCAGTACGCCGCCCTTTACGCCGCACGCCACCTGTCACGCAACTGCGAATTGGCCGAGCGGCTTGGCGGCGTGACGCAACTACGAATGTACGACCGCCTCGTGGCGGAAATAGACAAGAACCCGGAAGCGATCGTGGAGAAGATGTCCCGTGTCCGGGAGTTCTTACTGGCCCGCGGCCGGGCAACCGTCAGCTTTGTCGGCGACTCACGGGACCGGAAGATCCTGGGCGAATGGCTCAAGGGCCTCTACAGCGGGATGCGGGATGAGGATCCGCAGGAGGAGAAGGTGCACTTCACCCCCGCCCTGGAATCCAAAGAAGGGATTGCCACGCCTGCAGACGTGGCCTTTGTCGCCAAGACACTGCCGGCGGTCTCCGCGAACCATCCGGACGCCCCGGCGCTCCTCCTGCTCAGCGTGCATCTCAGCTATGGTTATCTCTGGAACGAGGTGCGTGTAAAGCGGGGGGCTTATGGGGTGCGGGCCGGCTACGATTCGGGCAACGGGTTGTTTTCCTTCACGAGCTACCGGGACCCTTGTGTGAAAGAGACCCTGGATGCCTTCCAGGGCGTTTTCCACCACATCGCCAACGAGATGGATCTCTCTTCCCCTGCCGTAGAACAGGCCATCATCGGGTCTCTCAAGGCCCTGGACCAGCCCATCCGGCCGGGCCAGGCCGTCGGGGTCGCACTGAGCCGCCACATCCGGGGCGACACACCGGAATTGCGAAGGACCTTCCGCAAACGGCTCCTGGCCCTCACGGGGGAAGACATTCGGCGGTCCGGATCCGATCTGCTGGCCCCCGCTTTTGAAACCGCTCCCACTTGCGTGGTTTCGAGCCGGGAGAGGCTCACGGCCGCCAACACAACCCTGGATGGGGCGTTGTCGATCGAAGACCTGTAAGAGTGTTATCCCTGTTCCGGATTAGGTTTTCTTGGTCTCCATGTTCCGGCAACATAGTCCCTCGTCCCCAGCGACGGGACCCAAGACGCCGGAGGCGTGTGCCGCGACTCGTTCGAGGGGACTCGGGAAGCCTCCACAGGTCGCCCTGCAAAAACCTAATCCGGAACAGGGATAACACCAGATGCCCTACGCCTCACCTCCCATGGACTGCTACGCTTCGATTTGCCTTAGCTCCGTCTGTCCTGGGTTAGTGCGAGTGGCCAGTGGCTGTCGTGCCCGTGCCCGAATACACGTAGTAACCGTATGAGGGTGTTATGAATGTCCCGCTTCTGTAAACCCCCTGAGTCAAGGATGTGACCACCCTGCCACAGACAAGGCGTTGACGTAATCGGTAGAAGTCGTAGAGCAGGGATAAAGCCTCATGTCGTTCCTCGCTGATACGGGGCAGCAATATGCGTGCTGGCCTACTGTTGCCCGCGTTACTCGTTTCCTGGACTCCACCGCGCACTTGAAACGACCAAAAGAAGCGTACCTGCAGATATTCGGCGCCATGGTACGTATATTGCTCTCCCTTCTTGATCAACCCTCTTGGGAGAAGACGAATGCGTCCCCCCTCAATGTGCGGCTCATTTCTACTCCTCGGCGCCCTTATCTCCCACTCCCCTCTGCAAGCCGCCTGGGAAACCCGCAAGGTCGACACCCACACGGACAACAATTCGACCCGGCTGGCGGGAGACCTCGCTGCGTACGAGAAGGAAGGAGACATCTATCTCCACCGGATTTCTTCAGGCATCGGGACGCGTATCACCCACGATTCCTACGCCACAGCTGACCTGACCATCGACCTGGAGGAAGAAATCCTCTGGTACTGGTCGCATGACCGCCACACCTCCATCTACGACCTGCATCGGTACCTCGCAGGGAGTGGCCGGGACGAATGGCTGTATTCGTTCGATGCCCTGATCGCCGAGGATCAAGGAACCGCGGACACGGGGCGGCTGGTCATTTGGAAGGACCACGACTGGTGTCTCTTGGAAAACAATCTCCTCGAGCGGCTCACCTTCAGCGGGGAGGGCCTTTGCAAGCAGCAGGCTTCACTGGCGGGCGACTACCTCGTATGGAGGGCCGTGGCCGGGACTCCCGGTGTTTACGTCACGCACCTACCCACAAGAGAGACCACCTGCGTCTTCGAGGACGACGTTCCCCCCAGTTCACTGTGGGCGTCCGGCATACACGCTGCCTGGGTCAAAGCGCCGAACCAAACCGGCGGAGAGTATACGGTGTTCCAGCACAAGCTCGACACCGGGGAAACCAGAACCGTGGGCACATCGGAACAGGACGCCTGGTGGCAGGTGACCATAGAATACCCGTACCTCCTGTGGATCAAGAAGGTCGGTCCTTCCTGGTTGCTCATGCGCACCCACCTGGAGGATCACACAGAGGAATCGCTTCACGCATCAGAACTGCCGATGCACAGCCCCCGCGTGAGCGGCAAAGATGTTCTCCTTGTTACCGAGAACTGCCAGGGCGGCACCGAGTCGTGCTGGGAGTTGAACGTATTCAACCAGGAAGACGGTGACTTCACGCAACTGACTCATTTCGGAACCGACAACCTCATTTTTTCCCCTCGTATCGACAGCGGAAACATCGCCTTTACCCGTTATGCCACCGCCTTTCCGTTTGTCCACGAGGTCTTTGTAGGCTTCAAGACGCCCGCCCCTCTGTGCGGGACGCTCTCCCGCAGAGGCGGCCTTGAAGCAGGCGTCAATCTGGCACTGGTACTCGCCCCCCTGGCCATCGTCCCCTGGCCCCGACTTCGCAGAACCCTTTCGAGGCGTTCCCAGGGCGTCTCCTGACAAAGTCCCGCGTTCCATGTTCGCATCTCCGCCGACTCTTTCTGTCCTCTCCCCTTTATAACGATTGTCGATTATTTCCGTCGTCGAACCGGGATGCAGAGCACCGGGCGATTGCTTTTACCTCGGAATGGTGGTGAGATATCCTGGAAGCAACCCTGGAGGAAACAACGAGAAGATGTTCTGGGACAAAAAGATCGAGCTGCTGCCGAGAGAGGATCTCGAGGCCCTGCAGATGGCCATGCTGAAGAAAACGATCCGGGCAGCGGTGAAGTCCCCTTTCTACGGGCAGGCCTTTTCCGAGAACGGAACCACGCCCGAAAAGGTGAAGAGCCTCGATGATCTGAGGCGGCTGCCCTTTACGACCAAACAGGATCTTCGGTCCGGGTTTCCGGATGGGTTTCTGACCGTGGACCGTAACAAAGTGGTTCGAATGCATGCGTCCTCCGGCACCACGGGCACCGCCACGGTGGTCTATCACAGCCAGAAGGACATCGATCGCTGGACGGATCTTGTCGCAAGGTGCCTCTACATGGCCGGCGTGAGGCCGTCGGACGTCTTCCAGAATATGATGAGCTACGGGCTGTTCACCGGAGGGCTCGGCCTTCACTACGGCGCCGAGGCGCTCGGAGCCATGGTCATCCCTGTGGGCATCGGGAACAGCAAGCGTCAAATCGCCTTCTTGCAGCAGTTCGAAACGACCGTAGCCCACATCATCCCGAGCTATTCCTTGAAGCTGTTGGAGACGTTCGACGAGGTGGGGATCGATCCGAAAAAAGACACGGGTCTGCGGATTTTGGTCGTGGGCGCGGAACCGCATTCGGAGGAGGTGCGCGAGCGGATCGAGGAGGCCTATGGCGTCTTTGCCGTGAACTCCTACGGCCTTTCCGAGATGAACGGCCCTGGGGTGGCCTTCGAATGCCCGCAAAAGAGCGGGCTCCATCTCTGGGAAGACAGCTACGTCCTCGAGATCGTGAATCCGGAAACACTGGAGCCCCTGCCCGACGGCGAGGTGGGAGAGATCGTTCTCACCACGCTGAGACGCGAGGCGATGCCTCTCATCCGTTACCGGACCCGGGATCTGGCCATGGTGCATCCCGGAACCTGCCCCTGCGGCAGGACCCACCGAAGACTCTCACGGATCAAGGGACGCTCCGACGACATGTTGATCGTGAAGGGGGTGAACGTCTACCCGATTCAGGTGGAGCAGGTCCTGATGGCCTTCGAGGAGGTGGGCAACAACTATCTCATCCTTCTCGACCGGGAAGGACCGGTCGACCAGATGACCGTCAGGATCGAGGTGACCTCGGCGTTGCTCGCCCAGGGCATCGAGGGGCTGGAAGCCCTGCGGGCAAAGATCATCCGCCGCCTTCGGGAAGAGATCCTTTTCACACCGAAGGTGGACCTCGTTGAGCCGGGGATGATTCCGGCAGGCGACGGAAAGGCCGTCCGGGTCATCGACAACCGCCAGCCCGCATATTGCACGAAACTTCGTCGCGAGAGCGGTGGAAGTGCGGAAGGTTCGGGCCCGTAGGGCGAAGTTGATTCTTGAGGTTCGGGGTCGGATCGTACTGAAGTACATCCAGGTCCGAACCTCAAGAATCGACTCGGTGGCGTTTGGGGACAGCCACTTATCTCCGTGGAGAGAGATAAGTGGCTGTCCCCAAACTCCACACCCCGAAGGTTCCGTGCTTACGGCGCTCGGAATAGAAGGCTTCGTGCAATGTGCGGGCTAAAGGAGTGAGCGGAATCGTGGCAAGACAAGTGGTCGTATTCCTGGAGAACAGGCCGGGTCACCTGGCGCACGTGACCGGCGTCATCGCGCAGGAGAAGATCAACATACGATCCGTGACGATCGCGAGTGCCGGGAGTTTCGGCCTGGTCAAGCTGATCGTGGACCGGCCGGAGGAGGCCCATGAGGCACTCAAGAAAAGGGGGCTCTCGGCCAACCTCCAAGAGGTGCTGGCCCTCGTCATGGAGGACCGGACAGGAGGGTTGCACACCGTTCTGGAGACCTTCGCCCGGAAGGGCCTGAACGTGAAGGACGCGTGCGGCTTCGTCGAGAAGCCGGGAGAGAAGGCGATTCTGATTCTCGAGGTCGAGGACCTCGATGCTGCCCGCGGGATTGCCCGGGACGCCGGGTTCCGGATCTACGAGGAGGAACTCCATCGGATTTAGGGTTCGCACGGGAATAACTCCACAGGGGAAGGGCCGGTGGCTGATCGCTAAAGGTGAAAGGCCAACGAATCGCGCCTGAACTGCATCCAATCTTAGTGGGGGTGTCTTGCCCATGGCGTCCAGAGGAGAGAAGAAAGTGCAGGAAACCAAGCGAGAACATGACATCCTGGAGGGCCAGAAGCTGTCGTTCTACTCCCTTTATGCCCTCGAGGACAAAGGCTCGATCCGAATCGAGGCCCTTCCCTTCACGATTCGCATCCTTCTCGAGAACCTCCTGAGGAACCTGGAGACCAAGAGGTCCACGGAAGAGGACGTTCTGCGCCTCGCGAGGTGGAAGCCCGGCCAGGACCCGCAGGAGATCGCCTTCATGCCGACGCGTGTCCTGCTGCAAGATTTCACAGGGGTTCCTGCCGTGGTCGACCTGGCTGCCATGCGTTCAGCCGCCGAGCGGATGGGCGGCGACCCTGCCCTCATAAACCCGGTCGTGCCGGCCGACCTCGTCATCGACCATTCCGTGCAGGTCGACTCTTTCGGATGTGCGGCCGCCTTCTCCCTGAACGTGGCCATGGAATACAAGCGCAACCGTGAACGCTACAGCCTCCTGAAATGGGCACAGAAGGCCTTTGAAGGCTTCCGGGTCGTTCCCCCGGCCCAGGGAATCTGCCATCAGGTCAACCTCGAGCTCCTCGCCTCTGTGGTGCACATCAAGAGACGGGGAGACGCATGGGTTGCCTATCCCGACACCCTGGTCGGGACAGACTCCCACACGACGATGATCAACGGGCTCGGCGTGCTGGGGTGGGGGGTCGGCGGGATCGAGGCAGAGGCGGTGATGCTGGGCCAGCCCTACTACATGCTCGTGCCGGAAGTGGTGGGGATGAAGTTGACCGGGGCGTTGCCTGAGGGGGCAACCGCTACGGATCTCGTCCTCACGGTGACCGAGATGCTCCGAAAGAAGGGCGTGGTGGGCAAGTTCGTGGAGTTCTTTGGCCCGGGGCTTTCCAGCCTCACGCTCCCTGACCGTGCAACCGTTTCCAACATGTCACCCGAATACGGCGCCACGGCAGGATACTTCCCGATCGACGGGGAGACGCTGAACTATCTCACGATGACGGGACGAAAGAAGGAACACGTCGAACTCGTCGAGTTGTACTGTAAGGAGCAGGGGCTCTTTCACGACCCTGACGCCCCCGACCCCGTGTACAGTGATGTGGTGGAGCTGGACATGGGCACCGTGGGGCCGAGCATGGCGGGGCCCCGAAGGCCGCAAGACCGAATTTCCCTCTCGAAGGTCAAGAAGAAGTTCCTGAGCGACCTGGAGAAGCTGTACGGAAAAAAACCGACTCCGGCCAAGAAGGGCGACAATCGTGAAAAGACCCTGAAGGACGGCGCGGTCGTAATCTCGGCAATCACGAGCTGCACCAACACATCGAACCCGTCCGTCATGATCGGGGCCGGTCTTCTGGCCGAGAAGGCCGTGGCCCGCGGGCTCGGGGTCCCCACGTATGTAAAGACCAGCCTGGCCCCGGGATCTCAAGTGGTCGAGGACTACCTGAAACGGGCCGGCCTGATCGAGCCGCTGGAGGCCCTCGGGTTTCACATCGTCGGGTTCGGCTGCACCACCTGCATCGGGAACAGCGGGCCCTTGCCTGATCCGGTCCGGAAGGTGGTGGAGGAACAGGATCTCGTGGTGGCGGCCGTTCTGAGTGGAAACAGGAACTTCGAGGCCCGAATTCATGGTCAGGTCAAGGCAAACTACCTGGCCAGCCCCATCCTCGTGGTTGCCTATGCCCTGGCCGGTCGCATGGACCTGGACATCACGAAGGATCCTCTTGCCTACGATCCGGAGGGCAATCCAGTCTACCTGAAGGAGTTGTGGCCGGAGCCGGAGGAAATACAGGCCACCATCCAACGATCGATCACCTCGAAGATGTTCACCGACCGATACACAAAGATCGACAAGGGCGACAAGA
This sequence comes from Syntrophobacteria bacterium, assembly GCA_030145435.1. Lineage (GTDB taxonomy): Bacteria > Desulfobacterota > DSWW01 > DSWW01 > DSWW01 > S015-6. Next base: position 11,958 of record JAQYVQ010000362.1, read on the forward strand.
ACTGGCAGGCCCTCGAGGTCCCGGAGGGGGGTAGTTACGAATGGGACGCCGAGTCCTCCTACATCCAGGAACCCCCCTTCTTCATCGGGATGAAGACCCAGCAGCCGCCCCCACGCGACATCAAGGAAGCCAGGGTACTGGTGATGGTAGGGGACTCGGTCACGACGGACCACATTTCTCCCGCCGGCTCGATCCCGGAAGACAGCCCTGCAGGCCAGTACTTGATCGAACACGGCATTCAACCCATTGACTTCAATTCCTACGGCAGTCGGAGGGGAAACCACAACGTCATGTTGCGCGGCACCTTCGCCAACATCAGACTTCGAAACCTGCTCGTGCAGGGTCGGGAAGGGGCCTGGACCCTGTACCTGCCCGATGAGGAAGTGATGTCCGTGTTCGACGCCAGCACCCGGTACCGGGAGGAGGGGGTCCCGCTGGTCGTCCTGGCAGGGAAGGAGTACGGGACGGGCAGTTCGAGGGACTGGGCCGCCAAGGGAACCCTCCTTCTCGGGGTCAAGGCCGTCCTGGCGGAAAGCTTCGAGCGTATCCACCGGAGCAACCTGGTGGGAATGGGGGTTCTCCCGTTGCAGTATCTGCCGGGCGCCAACGCAGAGTCCCTCGGCCTGACCGGCAAGGAGCGCTTTTCCATCTCAGGGCTGAGCAAGAACCTCCGGGCAGGCAAGGAGATGAGGGTTGTGGCCCAACCCGACAAGGGGGAGGAAATCGCTTTTTCCGTCACTGCCCGATTGGACTCGCCCGTGGAGGTCGAGTACTACCGGAACGGAGGCATCCTGCAGACCGTGCTGCGCAACCTCCTGGAGGATGAACCTGCCTGATCTGGCCGGCTTTTCTTTTCTTCCTTGAACCAGGACCGCTTTCCTGCTATTCCTTTGATCGACTCCACTTGAAGATGCATCCAACGGGGAAAACCATTTCACTCGAGCCTTCTTTCCGGGAGAACCCGACCCATGGAACTCAAGAACCTAAAACCGAAATTGGGACGATGGCTTACGATTGAGGAACTCCGAGGGGTCTTGGCCGAAACGCCGGACGAGGTCTTCCAGCAGGTGCCGATAAACCGCAAGCTGCTCGAGGTCGCCTCGGTGTTCGTGGAAGAGCAGAACGGTTGGTGGGAACATCCGGACTGGGAGGGCTTTCTGGAAAGGCTCAACCGGGACGGGTTCCAGCTCTCGAAAGAGGTTGAGCCACCGATCGGGAATATCCTGGAAATCTTCAAGGACTACTACCACCGGGACAGCTTTCAGGCGATCGCGGAGAAGCGCCGCAAGCCTGCAACCCGCAAAACCTCCCGTTCCGGGACGACGCAACCTGCGCGCAGGAGACAGGCGGCAAGGAACGCCTGATCCCTTCGACATCCCTCTGCCTATAGCCCGCATATTGCACGAAACTTCGAAGCGAGAGTGGTGGAAGTGCGGAATATTCGGGCCCGGAGGGCGAAGTTGATTCTTGAGGGTCGGGGTCGGATCGTACTGAAGTACATCCGGGTCCGAGCCTCAAGAATCGACACGAAGATTCCGTGCTTACGCCGCTCGCAGCCGAAGGCTTCGTGCAATATGCGGGCTAGATGTAGCGCTCCGCCAGCGTTCGAATGGCCTGCTCCAGGTCGCCCCCGAACTGCGCGGAAACCTTCTCCTTCAACTGCTCAGCCCTGGCCCGCAAGCCCGGATCCTCGCGATCAGACAGGCTACGGAACAGGCCCAACCGGCGCCCGAGTTGAAACAGGAGCCGCTCGTCGGCGGGCAGGCTCAGGAATCGGTCGATGAGGTCCAGGAGCGCGGGCTTGTCCTCGGGCAGACGACCCTCCAACTCTTCGAGTAGGTTCAGGATGTGGTCGCTGGCTACATAGCTGTGGATGCCGTCCAGGCTCTCGATGAACAGGCGCAGTTCATGTACCATTTCCTCGTCCGAGGGCCGTTCGAACTCCCCTTGTTCCCATTTCTCACGCAGGCCGGTTCCGGCCGGAAGGGCCAGGGATCGAATACGGATGAAATCAGGGTTGATGGCATTCAACACCCGGGCCGTTTCCAGAGCGTTTTCCCGGGACAGGCGTCGCCCCCCCAGGCCCGGCATCACGTACTCGGAGAGTTCGATGCCCGCCGCCACCACCCGCTGCCCCCCCTCGATCTGCTGTGCAGCCGTGACCCCCTTCCTGACGAACGCCAGGACCTCGTCGCTCCCGGACTCGAGTCCCACATGGATTCGGTTCAACCCCGCTGCCTTCAGTTGCCGAAGTTCCTCCACAGGCTTCCGTGCAAGCGTCGATGACCTTGCGTAGCTGGTGACCCGCTTCAGTTCCGGGAAGGTCTCCTTCAGGTAGGAAACCACCTCCACCAGGTTCGGGGTCTTCATCACGAGGCTGTTGGCATCCTGGAGAAAAGCACTCTCCCCACCGTAGTAGAGCCACAGAGCGACGCTCCGAAAGCTCTCCGAGTAGCGTTCGTCCTGAAGAATCCCCTCCACCAGACGGCGGTCGATCGATCCGCCGAAACCGCCCTGCCAGGCCATCCTCTTCAGGGTGTCGACGATCTCCTTGACGGTGTCGATATCGTCCTTGATCTCCTCCACAGTCCGACGGGAAAACGGAGCCCCCTTGTACACCGGACAGAACTCGCAACGATTCCAGGGGCAGTTGCGGGTCACCCGGATGAGGAGGCTTCTCGCTTCGCTCGGGGGGCGGATCGGGCCTTGCTCAAAACTCAGGGCCATGGTTCTTGCTCTCCTTATCGTTTCTTGCGCTCCGCCATTTTCTCCAGGACCTGTGCGTGTTCCGGGGAATGGTGGCACAGCCCCTGGAAGGCCGCGGACAACTCCAAAGTTTCTTCCAATGTCTTGTCCCGGCAAGTATAGAACAGACGCTTCGCCATCCGGAGGGTCTTCGCCGGCTGTCTCGCGATTTCCCGGGCCATCTGCATCGAACGGTCCATCAGCTTTTCCTGCGGCACGACCTCACTGACAAGCCCGATGCCGAGGGCCTCGGAGGAGTCCAGCACGCGGCACGTAAAGGCCAACTCGCAGGCCTTGGAAAAGCCGACGGCACGGGGCAAGAAATACGCACCCCCGTCCCCGGGAATCAACCCCACGGAGACGAAGGTCTCTCCGAAACGGGCCTCTTCCCCGGCAATACGTATGTCACACATACAGGCCAGGTCACAACCCGCACCGATGGCAGGTCCGTTGACCGCGGCAATCGTCGGAACATCCAGGCGGTGCAGGGCCAGGGGAATCCTCTGGATTCCCTTTCGGTAATTCTCTCGCACCTGCTCCGGTCCCCCGGCGAACATGCCCTCTCTCGCCTGCATGTCCTTGACGTTGCCACCGGCCGAGAAGGCGGAACCGGCACCCGTCAGGATGAGAGCGCAAACCTCTTCATCTTCCTGAACGATCGAACAGGCCTCTTCGATCTCCCGAATCATCCCCTCCCCGGTGATGGCGTTCCTGATATCAGGCCGGTTCAGGGTCAGCACCACGATCTTCTCCTGCTTCTCGAATAGGATATCCTTGTATTGCATATCGTGCTCTCCCTGTTCCGAATCAGATTTGCTTGGGCTCCGTCGCCCTCTCCCCCTTCAAAGTCGCCCGGCACAAATCTGATTCGGAACAGGGAGAGCACCCGATGCCCCACACCTCGCCAGCCATCGCCTGCTGATGACTTATTCCGATATGATTCGCCTGGGTTATGTCTCTCCTGGTTTGGTGGCCAGTGGCTGTCGTTGCCCGTGCCCGAAAAAGGCTGTTAGCCCGCCACGCCTCCTCCTCAAGCATTTTGGCGGGTTCCTTTATCCCTTGCAGCTTTCTCGCAATGCCACTATCGTTACCGGTACTATAAGCACCTGTCAATTGGGCACGAAGGCAAGTTGACCATGCAAAAGGTGACGGCAGCTGTAATCGAAAAGGATGGGAAGATCCTGATCGCCAGGCGGAAGCGGGACGATTCCCTAGCGGGCAAGTGGGAATTTCCAGGAGGAAAGCTGGAAGCCGGTGAGACACCGGAGGTGTGCCTGAAAAGGGAACTGCGAGAAGAACTCGGCATCGAAACAGAGGTGGGGGCGTTCTTCTGCTCGAGCAGGTTCGTCTACCC
>JAQYVQ010000385.1 GCA_030145435.1 Syntrophobacteria bacterium
GTCGAACAGCTCGAACCCGGGGATGCGGTCATCACGAACGACCCCTACATCAGCGGTTCCCATCTGCCGGACATCTGCATGCTGACGCCCGTGTTCGCCGAGGGCCAATGCATAGCCCTCCTGGCCAACCTCGCACACCACGTGGACGTGGGAGGCATGACGCCCGGAAGCATGCCGACCATCTCCACCGAGATCTTCCAGGAAGGCCTTCGGATTCCCCCGATCAAGCTGAGAAGACGGGGACAGGTGGACGACCAGATCATGGCCCTGATCGCTCACAACGTCCGGACCCGATACGAGACCTACGGGGACTTCCAGGCCCAGATGGCTGCGAACAACGTGGGAGAGCGAAGGCTCGGTGAGATCGTCTCCAAACACGGGCCGGAAAAAACGCGCTTCTACATGGAGGAGATCATCAACTATGCGGAACGGCGGATGCGCAGCAAGATCCGAGAACTGCCCAGAGGGGTCTTCTCGTTCGAGGATTTTCTGGAAGGGGACGGACTGTCCGAAGATCTCATGAAGATTGCGGTCACCCTTGCCATCGAGGAGGACCGTATTCGGGTCGATTTCACAGGAACGGACAAACAGGCAAGGGGTTCGGTCAACGCCACGCGCGCGGTCACCCTGGCCTGCGTCTATTTTGCGTTGAAGTCCATCATCGATCCTGAACTCCCATCGAGCGAGGGATCGTCACGCCCGGTGGAGGTCGTCACGCCTGCGGGCACCCTGGTGAACCCGAATTTCCCGGCACCGGTCTCGAACGCGAACATCAACACCTCTCAGCGGATCGCGGACGTGGTGCTCGGCGCCCTGGCCCAGGTGGTGCCGGAAAGGGTGCCCGCAGCGTCAACGGGGAGCATGAGCAACTTCACGATCGGCGGCGTGGATCCCAGGACCGGCGAGTATTACTCCTACGTCGAAACATACGGGGGTGGGCAAGGGGCACTGGAAGACCAGGACGGGATGGACGGCGTTCACACGAACATGACGAACACGAGAAACGCGCCGGCAGAGGTCATCGAGATCGCCTACCCCCTCAGGGTGGAACGGTACGGGCTCGTGGCGGATTCGGAAGGCCCGGGCAGGGCGCGCGGCGGAATGGGAATGACCCGGGAGATCACCATCCTGGACCACGAGGCCACGATCACCCTGGGCACCGAGAGGAGGGCCCTCCGCCCCTGGGGGCTTTGCGGAGGAGGCCCGGGGGGAGGTTCCGACTGCCGGATCATCAAGCCGAACGGAGAAGAGAAGGCCCTGCCGACCAAGGTGACCTTGCGCGTCGAGCCGGGAACGCGGGTGGTCCTGAAGACTGCAGGAGGAGGAGGCTACGGGCCGCCCACGGCAAGAGACCCGGAAAAGGTCCTGCGCGACGTGGAGCAAGGCCTGGTCAGTGTCCAACGGGCGCGGGAAGAATACGGTGTGGCGATTCGTGAGCACCCTCTGCGGATCGATGAAGAAGAGACCGAACGGCTGAGGGGGCAGTGATCCGTGCCCGAACGGGAGGGGAACGCACCTTATCGATTTTTTTCTGGACAAAAACCCAGCCACAGGCTATTATCGGGTCATATTATGGCCCAATTCTGTGTTTATTAGGGTCATTTCCTGGTCCAAATAGAGGGATAAATGGTTCAGTATGTATGGCAGGATTCAAGTTGGCCAAATTTCAAATGGAGCAGCGAAACGCTACTCCAGCCTTTGGGGCAGACAAGACAGCTACAGGGCCGACTCCTTGCCGAAGCGGGCTACATCGGCCTCGAGATGCAAGCACAAGTTCTAACCGAGGAGACAATCACAACAGCAGCCATTGAAGGAGAAAAACTCGACCTCAACTCTGTGCGGTCTTCGGTAGCGCGACGACTCGGGCTGCCCACGGCAGGACTTCCACCCACGGAAAGGCATGTGGACGGGCTGGTCGATGTGCTCATTGATGCGACGGCCAACCATGCAAGACCGCTCACAGCAGAGCGGTTGAAAGGGTGGCATGCAGGTCTTTTTCCCACGGGTTACTCCGGCATGACCCGAATTCGGGTGGGCGAATGGCGCAGGGGTTCCAAGCCCCTGCAAGTGGTCTCAGGGCCTCTTGGAAAGGAAACGGTTCACTACGAAGCACCCCCGGCGAGTCGTATCGAACAGGAGATGGACCGTTTCCTCGAGTGGTGGCACTCTTCACCGGGCCATCTGGACGGTCTGCTGCGTTCGGCGCTGGCCCACTTCTGGTTTGTATCCATCCACCCCTTTGAGGACGGAAACGGACGCATTGCGCGAGCCATAACGGACATGGCACTCGCTCAAGACGAGTGTGCCGGTTTCCGCCTTTACAGCATGTCGGCCCAAATCAGCACGGAACGGGATGCCTACTATGATGTACTGGAGCGCAATCAGAGGGGTGACGGAGAGATCTCCGACTGGCTGGTGTGGTTCATGGGTTGCATGTCGAGGTCGATCCAGCGATCACAGGTCGAGGTCCGGCACGTGCTGAGAAAGTCACGATTCTGGCAGCGTTGTGCCGAGGTCACGCTTAATGTGAGGCAACAGAAGGTGATCAACCGCCTCCTCGACGCGGGACCACTCGGTTTTGAAGGCGGGCTCACAAACCGCAAATACAGAGGCATGACCCGGGTGAGCCGCGAGACCGCCAAACGCGACATGGCGGACCTGGTGGAAAAAGGCGTTCTGAAGACAAATGCCGGGCGCGGGAGGAGTGTCAGCTACGACCTGGTGTGGCCGGAACAGTCCGAAAGGTAGGAAGCGGAAGATAGGGACTTGCTTTCCGTGGGAGTCGCATACGATGGAGAACGGTTGTGTGTAACCAGAAGATTCAGCTACACCTCCCTCTTCCTTATTGTCAGCTCTCTTTGAAATTCTTCTTTCACACCCCTTGTTTCAACCGCCTTCTCCATCCATGCAACAACATCTTTAGGCACATCAGGAAGTGGCAGCCTCTGAATGAGCGATATGGCGTCGTCGGGACATGATGATATGCAGAGGCCGCAACCGATACATCTTTCGAGATCTATTCGGGCCGTCTCGTTGCCCCCTGCATCCCCTGACATGATTGTCTTCATCGGACATTTGTCGAAACAGGAACCACAGCCGTTACAACCGTCCTCGTCAATCGACGCGACATAGGCCCCCTTCGGAACAAGATCGTATCGTCCGTGTCTTGTAGCCGCCCCCAGTTGTGCGCAGCAACAGGAACAGCAGTGGCAGATTATGCCGATCTCGTCCTTGGTGTTGGATGTGACAGACACAAGGCCGGCGTCACTGGCCATTTTGTGAATCGTTTTGGCCTCATGATTGTCGATAAGGCGGGCCATGTTTCTCTCTACGAGGTATTTCGCCTGGCGTCCGAAGGCTATGCAGACCTCTTTAGGGGAGTTACAAGCGCCCACGATCTTTCTGCAGGCACAGTCACCGACACTGATCCATTCCGCCCGATCAATATACTGATAGACGAGGTCCTGCGGGAGCACCTCCGTTTCCGAAGATAAGTTCTCTTGAATCGGGAGAACCCTTCCGATGGGGACATGTTTCCCCTCTGCATTCAGTGTGCCTTCACCTACTAAAGTGCCCTCTGCGAGAAACTCCTTACACAACCGTCTCAGTCTTTGATAGTCCACTCCAGGAACTTTGCTGACCAGTGGATACTTAAAGAGGGTCCAAGACACACCGAAAAGCATGAAGATGGGGATCCCGTTTTCTTCAGAGGCGTACACCAGCCCTTTGTCCGCCATATGCGACAAGGACCGTTCTGCAGCCTCCAAATCCATCGCGGCAGCATCGGCAATATCAGAAAGGGGTGTGGGCATAAAGGGAAGAATCAGCGCCAGCCCCGCCTCCTCGGGGGTAAAGAGGACCCTCAAGATCTCTAGAAGCTTTTCCCTGTTCGGCACCCCGGTGGGGGTAACAGACAGTTTGTTGTACAGGTCGTCATAGACAGAGTTCTTCTCCATGATTTCTCCCTTTCAGTCCGGCTTGGCCAGGCGTTCCTCCAGGGCCTTCTCCAGGGTCTTGAAGTCCATCTTCCCCACCGCGGTCATAGGCCACGGGCCTTCCCACTCGAGGATTTCCTTCGGGATTTCATACTCGGCCATCTTTCCTTTGCACCTGCTGCGAATCTCTTTTGTTTCCATCAGCTTCTTACCCGGCTTCAGCCTCACAAGGGACACGATCTTGGCCCCCCAGTATGGGTCCGGCACGCCAAAGGTCAGAATGTCCTCGAAATCATCGGAGAATATTTCGAGCAGGAGGGAATATACGTACGTGGTCGAGACATTCTCCCCTCCTGACTTCACAACACCCCCCAGGCGGCCCAGGAAGCAGATGTATCCGTCCTTGAAGGTCCCGTAGTCCCCACTGTGCAGGTATCCTTCCTCGTCGAAGACCTTGTTCGTCTCTTCTTCCTGCTTGTAGTAGCCGCTGAACAAGAAAGGGCTCTTGTAACAAATCTCGCCCTGCTCGTCCGGAGGCAGCCCTTCCCCTGTGACGATATCCTTGATCACGACGGCGACACCGGGCAGGGGCCTTCCGTTCGTGGATCGTTTGAGCTCGCGTGTCATGCAATCGGATTCACCGAACGAAACAGCGGGCCCGTTCTCCGTCTG
>JAQYVQ010000401.1 GCA_030145435.1 Syntrophobacteria bacterium
GTCATCGGGGCCGGGCATGCGGGGTGCGAGGCGGCGCTTGCCACGGCGCGGACCGGCTTGACCACCCTGCTGCTGACCGCGAACCTGGACACGGTTGCACAGATGTCCTGCAACCCAGCCATCGGGGGGCTGGCCAAGGGGCAACTCGTGCGTGAAATCGATGCCCTGGGCGGGGAGATGGCCCGGTGCATAGATCAGACAGGGATCCAGTTCCGTCTCCTGAATCGAAGAAAGGGACCGGCCGTTCGGTCCTCCCGGGCGCAGGCAGACCGATGCCAATACCGACGCTACATGAAGCGCGTCCTGGAGGAACAGGACAACCTCGATCTCAAGCAAGCCATCGCGGAGCGCATCCTCGTCGAAAAAGGCCGCGTGTGTGGCGTGGAGACGGAACACGGCGTGCGCTATCCGTCCCGGACCGTGATCGTGACCACCGGCACCTTCCTGCGAGGCTTGATGCACGTGGGGTTGACGCAGCAGGAAGGTGGACGTGCCGGCGACGTCTGCGTGAAAGGGCTTTCGGCAAGCCTCGAATCCCTGGGCGTGAAGCTGGGGAGGCTCAAGACCGGAACGCCCCCTCGACTCGATGGCGGGACGATCGTGTTCGAGGGCCTTGAGCCGCAATACGGCGACGAGAATCCCCGGCCTTTTTCCTTCTCCACTCCGAAAATCACTCAACCCCAGGTTCCCTGCTACCTCACCTACACGAACGAGAAGACCCACGAAATCATCCGGTCCGGCCTGGACCGTTCGCCCCTGTATACGGGTGTCATCAAAGGGATCGGTCCCCGATACTGCCCCTCCATCGAAGACAAGGTGATGCGGTTTCCGGAAAAGGCGCGTCACCAGGTCTTCCTCGAGCCCGAGGGCCTGGAGACGCGCGAGATCTACCCGAACGGGGTTCCCACCAGTCTCGCCCTGGACACCCAGATACGATTCCTCCGCACGATTCCCGGCCTGGAACGGGTGGAGATCATCCGGCCCGGGTACGCCGTGGAGTATGATTTTGCCTATCCGACGCAGCTCAAGCCCACCCTCGAGGCGAAGAGTGTTTCCAATCTGTTCCTTGCCGGCCAGGTGAACGGCACCTCAGGCTACGAGGAGGCGGCTGCACAGGGAATCATGGCCGGAATCAACGCTGGGGCCTCCCTTCGAGGCGAGGAGCCGCTGGTCCTGGGGCGGTCCGAGGCCTACATCGGGGTGCTCATCGACGATCTCGTCACGCACGGGACGAACGAGCCGTACCGCATGTTCACGTCCCGAGCCGAATACCGGCTCCTGCTCCGCGAAGACAATGCGGATCTCCGGCTCTTCGAGCATGGCTACCGGCGAGGCCTGCTCTCCAGGGAGCGGTACGATGCGTGTGAGAAAAAAAGACAGCAGATCCAAGAAATTCTGGGGATGCTGGCCGAGACAAGACTCAAGCCGGATCCTGCCACCCAGGCTCAGCTGAAGGATTTGGGACAGGCTCAGCTCAAGCAGCCCATCGATCTGAAGCAGTTCTTACGAAGGCCTTCGGCCAATGTCACACACCTGCGTTCGCTCGGAATCCCGATGGATCGATTCGACCCGGCCCTCTGGGAAGAGGTGGAGATCCAGGTGAAGTACGAGAATTACATCGAGAGAGAGATCGAGGAAGTCGAGCGGGTCCGGCGATTCGAGAATGTTTCGTTTCCTGCAGACCTCAAGTTTCGTGAGCTGAACGGCCTCTCCCGGGAGGTACAGGAAAAACTGGAAGAAGTCCGACCGATCAATCTGGGCCAGGCCTCGCGAATCTCGGGGGTGACGCCGGTAGCCATCGCCGCCTTGATGATTCACTTGAAAAAAAGAGGATCGCTTTAGAGAGTCTTGTTGCCCCCGCTCTTCTTCGCCTGAAACAGGGTATCGGCTGTCCGGTGGTAGAAGGCATCCGCATCTTCCGGATCCTCGGACTCGCAGACGGCCATGCTGAATGAAGTCGGGAACTGGGCTTCCTCGGCGACGCGGCGTACGCGGTGTCCGATCCGCAGGGCCTGCGCATGTGAGGCCTCGGGCAGGATCAGGCCGAAGGTGTCCGCTTGGAGGCGACACAGGGCATCCACCCCGACCCGGGTTTGTGCCCCAAGGATCCCGGCAAGTCGCTCGAGGAGCGCGTCCCCTGCTTTTTCTCCCTTCTTATCGTTGTAGTCCTTGAAGGAATCCAGGTCGATCAGGCAGAGGCTGAGCGGATGACCCTGACGCTTCGTTCGCTTGAGTTCCCGCTTGAGGAGGTGATTGAACCCCTGTCGATTGTAGAACCCCGTGAGAGGATCCCGCAGGGCCGCCTCTTCTCTGTAGTCCTTCAGGAGCCTCTCTGCAGTCACATCCTGGATGAACTCCGCCGCACAGGAAGGGTTCCCCTCCCCATCCAGCACGGGATGCGCGTGGACCCGCAAGTATTGTTGCTGACCTTCCGGGGCTTGTCTCAGGAACGTGACGGGGCCGGCGACCTTGGCGGAGCCAAGAGCCTCCGCTGCAGGGCAGGTTTTCTCTCCGGCCTCGCAGGGTTGCTGGTTGCCGAACAGGATCTCGTAGCACTTCTTTCCGACCACCTCGTTCGCCGGCGTTCGGATCCACTGCGCGAGCACCGGGTTGACGTACTGGATCACATATTCCCTGTCAACCAGGAAGATGCCGATCGGCGCTCCCTCTAGAAGGGCCTCCACGAGAGAGGCATCCCCTTTCAGCTCCTTCGGTAGATCCCCGGTTCCAGCCCCCTTCGCTGCCATAGGCTCCTCTCCTCAGTTCCCTGTGTTTGGGGTCAGGTCTCACTTTTTAAGTTTTCGGAACCCCGAAAACTTAAAAAGTGAGACCTGACCCCAACTATCGCTTGCTAAGCGGAACCCCTATCGTCTGCCAAGCGGCGGTGTAGCTTCTCAACAGCCGTCTATTCGTCCGTTGATCGAATATCCTTTAGCGGTGAGTGGAGGGAAGGGACTCAGGCAGAGCCACCGCACAAGGCTTTTTCGAGTGACACGGAAAGGATCTCGGGAGTCATCGGTAGTGAGATCTGCTGAATACTGGCCCCTTTCTCCTTTGCGGAATCGAACCATTTCCCCAGGGGGGTCGCCGATTCGCTGCAGGTCAAGATCACCTTGATGCGAGGGTTCAAGTCCAAGATGCGACCCAAAGACGAACCACCGGTTGAGCTCTCGAATCGACCGTCCAGGATGACGCATTCGATTGCGTCTTTTTGGCGGGCGTAGATGTCTACCGCTTCCTGCTGGTTCCGCACGGGGATGATCTCATACCTCATGCCGGAAAGGATGTCCTTGAAAAGGTCCAGCATCCTCGGATTCGTCTCGGACACGAGGATCTTTCCACCGGGCGCCCGCGCTTTCTGCTCCTCTTCGGAGCGAGAGGCGTAGGGGAGGAGGACAAAGAAGGTGGAACCCTTCCCCACCTGGCTCTTTACGAAGATTTCCCCGCCGTGCTGCTCGACCAGGTTGTAGGCCACGCTCAGTCCGAGCCCCGTTCCTTTTCCTGTCTCTTTGGTGGTAAAGAAGGGATCGAAAATCCTCGTGAGATGCTCGGGTGGAATGCCGCAGCCCGCGTCCTCTATCCTGATCTCCACAAAGGATCTTGCTCGTTTGCCGGGTGGGAGTTGATCGCAGGAACCGGGAGCGAGCAAGGATGTGGCGATCCGAATCGTTCCTTTCCCGGCCATGGCGTCCCGGGCATTCAGGACGAGGTTGAGCAATAGCTGGTCCAGTTGATGAGGGTCCCCCTCGATCTGGCCTGCGAGAGGATCGAGATCCAACTGTACGTTCTCGGCCGACTCGAGTGAGGTGGCCAGGAAGCTCGAGGCTTCCCGTATCCAGGCGTTCACGTCGATGGGCCTTCTCTCCATCGTTGATTTGCGGCTCATGTTGAGCAGTTGTCGGGTGAGACGGGATGCCTTTTCCGCCATGGAGAGAATGATCTGTGCCGGGCGCTCGACGGCAGGCATCTCACGGGCACGACGGGTCAACAACTCGGCCTGGGGCATCATCGCTGCGAGGATGTTGTTGAATTCATGCGCGATTCCGCTGACCAGCGTGCCGAGGGACTCCATTTTCTGGTGCTGGAGGAAGTGCTGTTCCAGTTCCTTCCTCTCCGTGATGTCCAATACACAACCCTGTACGGTCTCGGTTCCCTGCAGCAGGATCGGCCCTGCGCAGTGGAGGGCGGTCCTGTCCCTTCCGTCTCGGGTTCTCAACCGGACCTCCTCTGCCGTCCGTGGAAGATCCTCCCGACACGACTCGGAACTTGCGACGTCATCATGTGGGATGGGCACGAGAAAGTCTGCCATCTTCTTGCCCGCGAGTTCTTCCGGCGTGCGGTCCAGCATCTTGCAGAGCCGATCATTCACGAACAGGATCTTTCCCCCCAGCTGTGTGTAGATCCCGACCAGGGACTGCTGAAACAGGTTCCGGTACTTGGCCTCCGACTCACGAAGGGCATGGGTCCGCTCTTCCACGGTTCTTTCGAGTGCTTCGTTGAGCTGCTCGAGCTGCAGGGCATACTGTCGCTTTTCCAGCCGCTCTCTCCGCAAATCCATCCCGTTCTTCAGAACCTTCCTCAGCTCGCGAGGGCTGAACTCTCCCTTTTTGAGGTAGAAATAGATGTGTGCCTCTGTCGCCTCCACGGGCGACCAGTCCTGCTCGAATCCCGTGATCACGATGAGAAGGGTTTCCTCGTCCGTTCTCTCCCGGATCGTATGGACCAGCTCCTTGCCGGAAAGGCCGGGAATCCGAAGATCACACAGGATCGCGTCGTAATTGTGCTGATCCAACCGGGCCAATACCTGGTCGCCGTCCTCAGCAACATCCGCCCGGTATTCGTGTTCGAGGGTTCGTGTGAGGAATTCCAGGTAGTGGGAATCGTCCTCCACGACCAAAATACGTGGTTTTTCCTTCATCTCGCTCCTCTCGCCTCTCGCTCCTCTTGCTCCTCGGTCAGACGGGTGTTTCCGGTAGTCCCGGCAACCCGTCCGGATACGTAGGTAGGGTGAGAAGAAAGGACGTGCCTTTTCCGAGCGTTGAGGACACTTCCAGGCTCCCCCCGTGTTCCTTGACCATCTTGCGGGTCAGGCTGAGCCCAAGCCCTGTGCCTTCCACACGGTCGGAGGTCGTGAAGAAAGGGTCGAAGATTTTCGGGATGTGGTCTGCGGGGATCCCGTAACCCGTGTCGGTCACGACCACCTCGATGAACGGAATGTTGCCCGGTTGCCGGACCGTCGAGCGGCTTTCGATCGTGAGGATGCCCCCCTCGGGCATGGCCTTGTAGGCATTGGAGTAGAGGTTCAGGAAGACCTGCATCAAGTCCGCCTTCCTGCCGAAGAGGTCTTGCGCGTCCAGCGCCTTCTCGACCCGGATCCCCCGTTCCTTGAACAGTTCGGCCAGCAGGACTTCGGCCCCTTCCAGGACGCCCTGAAGACGGAGCTTCTCGGGCGGGCGGTCCGGCCTCCGGGCGAACTGGAGCAGGTCGTCGATGATCGAAAAGGATTTGTCCAAGCTCTTTAGGACGATCTGAAGCTGCTCCTTGACCGTTCGGGTGGGCCTCGCGGTCTCCGTATCGGTTGCATAGCAGGCAATGCGGCCCGCGTCGAGCTCTTCGAGCAGGAGCTCCAGGATGCCTTTCACCGCCCCCAAGGGGCTTCGCAGGTTGTGGGCCGTGCCGGCAGCCAGCTCGCCCACCGAGGCCATGCGCGCGGCCTCCAGCAGCTGCCTCTGGAGGATGCGCTCCTCAGTCACGTCCTGCAGGATGCAGAGCAGGGCCTTCTCTCCGTTGGACTCTTTTCCAACGGGGACGAGACCCCATTGATAGGTCCTCGCGCTGTCTTCGGACGTTTCCGACAGTGTCGTCTCCCCCCTGGAAAATCGCTCCCCTTGAAGAACCGCCTCCCTGGCCTTGGACAACATACCATCCGGGAAGGCCTCGGTGAATGGTTTCTTGCCTTCCAGGAGACGAGGGGGCAGCATCGTTCCAGCGGCAGGATTCCGGCACCGAATCATGCCTTGCTCGTTCAGAAGGAGGAGCCCGAGCGGGATGCTGTCGAGGATGTTTTCCTTCTGCAGCTTCTCCTGCTCGACCTTTTCCCTCTCTTCGTCGAGTTGCCCGATCGAGCTTTCCAGGTTTTGCGCCAGCCTATGGATTTCCTGATGGGACTGAATCCGCTCGATCGCTTCCGAGGCCAGTTTGGCACAAGAGGCCAGGAGCAGCCCCATCCTCTCCACCGGCAGCGTATCCTCTTCGTCTGCCCGGACTCTCAGATGGCCGAGGGGGCCTCTTTTTCCGATGAGATCGACGAATAGCCAGGACGCTCCCGGCTCCTTTACCTCGTAGGGCTCGGCCTGACGGGACTGTTCCAGGAGGAGGGTCTGGCAATGTCCTGTGTCGGTGTCTTTCCTGGCACGGGAGAGCAATTCCCATCGTCGATCCAGGAAAAGGGTCGAGACAGCCTCCTGGAAAGGGAGGGAGGTGACGAGGGTCGTGGTGATGTGCCGAAGGGCTTCTCGGAGCGAATTGCAGCCCTGCAGATGCAGACCGAGGGAGTTGATGCCCGTGAGCTCTCTTTCGCGCTCCACGAGACTCCTCTGGCGTGCTTCCTGGTCCTGCCGCATCCCGCCCAGTGCGATGTTTGCCTCGGTTAGGACGGGAAAAAACGTGGCCAGAGAGACGGGGCTCCAATCCACCCTCTCGAGAAGCCTTTGCACGGTGCGGTCTGCTTCCTTCTGGGCACGTTCCATCTCCTCGGGTGACAGGGAAAGCCCTTTCAGGATTCTGGGCGGGATTGCGTCCGGGCCGGGGGTTTCCCCCTGGCTCGTTCGATGCCCATGGGAGAGCTGATTCGCCAGATCAACGATGCGGCAAAGCGTTTGAAGATAGGATCCATCCAGGAAACCCTGTGAGGGATTGTGATGATGTTGAATGACGCTCGCGTAGAGTGCCGGGATCTTCCAGTGTTCCAGGAGCCACCGGCCCACATCTGCGTGGTCACAACCGATCAGATCCCTCTCGACCCGGTACAGGGGGATGCGTTCCTCGCTGGCGCGAGACACGACTCGTCCGTATTTGTCCTTCATGAGGCTCGACAGGAAGACCTTGCCCACGTCGTGGAGCAGGCCCGAGACAAAGGCCTCTTCCGGGTCCACGGGAGGGGTTGTCCGGCCGGCCAGCTCCTTCGCCCGGACGGCCGTCTCGATACTGTGTATCCATAGCCCGCCCAGGTCCATCCCATGGTCGACCCGTTGATCTGAAAAGAGTTCGAGGGCCGGACAGCTGAGGGCGATTCCCCGAACGACCGCATGTCCGAGCTTCGAAAGGGCGGTCTTCAAGGAAGTGATGCTGCAGGACCGATCCTGATAAGGTGCGTTGGCCACCTTCAGGACCATGGCGGTCAGGGGTGGGTCGAGTTCGATCACCTCCGCCAGGTCCTCGATCGAGGTGTCGGGGCTCAATGCTCGCTGGATCGCTTCCGAGGCGATCGCGGGCAGGGTGGGGAGGGAGTCGATTGCCTCGAGGCAGTGCCGGAGATACACCTCGTCGGTGGTGTCTGGATTCATGGGGGACCAAACCTTCTCGATCGGGCGGCTCTCGAGAGCCCTCGGGAGGGCATTTTTCTACACCCACCCTCAAATCGATTGCAGGGTTCCTGTGGAATCCCTTGCCCCCGAGACAAAAGAACCAGGTTTTCTATCTTCTAACCGATCTTCAGCTATGATTATGATTGTATTTCTTTCGGTCGAGAAGTCAACAGAAAACTTAAAGCATATTCTGTTACTTTTCTGTAACTATTCTCGATGAAAAGATTTTCGA
>JAQYVQ010000446.1 GCA_030145435.1 Syntrophobacteria bacterium
TCGGTGGCTGTCCCCGATTGTCCCGATTGTCCGGCACGGGCACGCACACGGGCAGGGAGGCGTAGAGCATCCTGGTGCCGTCCGCCGTTCCGAAATCGGAACTGGGACAGCACTTCAAGATTTTCGGTGGGTGTCCGATAGAAGAGGTAGGCTTTTCTGTTTTCTCGCAACGGAGGCGAGCCATGCTACAGACCCCGTTAGAAGGAAACAATACAGGGAGAGCGCCGGAATGTGACAAGGCGCATGCCTGTCTGTCCGGCGAACAGGGTTGTCGCTGTCATGTGGTACAATTGGTCGACGACGCGATCCTCGCCGTGAGTCCCCCGCCCGAGATGAAGTGTACCCACAAGATGCGGTATCGAGATGCCTTTCTCTGTACCTGTCCCGTCAGGAAAGAAACCTACAAGCGCTACAAGATCTGAAATCTCCGCTCTTCGTCATTCTCAGACCTATTCCTCTCCGGTCAACAACCCGTCAACATTTGACATTGTCGAGCCCGGATGAGAGGAAAGGTGTGTGGGAGCGAATGGGGCGACACTCCAGGTTCACCCTCGAGTCCTCCTGCGGAAACCTCGATCGGTAGAGCCCATGGGGTATTTGGAAAGGGCATTTTCTGATGTCTCCGGGTACGGGCACGGGCACGAAGACGGAAGCTGAAGGCAAGAAGACAGAGACCGAGCAGACATAGCAGGAGGAAGGAGGATTCGCTATGGGCAGTGTGGCCGTAACGGGTGCGGGCGGGTATATCGGGCAGCGCCTGATCTCGTATCTCGATTCACAGGACGGTTGTACACGAATCCTGGGAACCGACATAGCGGAGCCAGAAGTCGCGTCCGAGAACTTGACGTTCCTGAACCGGGACGTTCGAGATCACGGCCTGGTCGATTTCTGGAAAGATCAGGACGTGGAGACCCTGGTTCACCTCGCCTTCATCGTCGATCCGATCCGCGACCGGAAGTTGATGTACGATGTCAACGTGAACGGGACGCTGAATGTCCTGAGAATCTGTGAAGAACTGAACATCGGCCACGTGATCGTGGCCTCGAGCGGGACCGCTTACGGGGCATGGCCCGACAACCCGGAACCCCTGAAGGAGGAGGACCCGATCCGGGTCTTCCCGCCCACCTTTGATTACGCTCACCACAAGGGCCTGAATGAACAGCACTGTGCGGAGTTTATGCAACAGCATCCAGAGGTCGTCTTCAACATCGTTCGCCCCTCCGTCGTGTACGGACCGAACACGAAGAACTACCTTTCACGGTATTTTGCCAACATGCCGTTCGTTGCCCTGGTGGGCGGCAACGATCCGAACATGCAGTTCGTCCATGAGGATGATGTTGCCCAGCTCTTCTCGCTCCTGATCGAGAAGAAGGTGTCCGGGGCCTTCAACGTTGCCGGGGATGGAGTTGTCCGGAGCTCGGAGGTCGGCGCCATGATCGGCAAGCGCGCTATGAAAGTGCCCCGTTGGCTGTATCACGCAGCCCTGTGGATGATGTGGAATCTGCGCCTGAAGACCGCCGAGGCGCCCCCGGGAATCGTGGACTACACGTCCTATCCCTGGGTGGTGGATACGGCCCGGGCCAAGGAATTGCTCGGGTGGAGACCGAAGTACACGTCAAGAGACACGCTCAGAATCATGTTTCGAACCCACGGATATACAATCGTTGATTAGAGGACGGGAGGGCAGCAAATGCGAATAGCGAAGGCGGGATGGATTACTGACCGGATACTGCTCCTGGGAAGCGAAGAATCGAATGTCTATCTCCTGAAGGGGGTCGAGAACACGATTGTTGGCGGAGGCATGATCACGATCATTCCGGATGTCCTCGAGCAACTGGACACCTTCGGAATCGAGGAATCGACGATCACGAGGTTGCTCATCCTACACACCCACTTCGACCATTGCGCGATTGCACCGTTCTTCGCAAAGAGATGGCCCCAGTTGAAGGTGGTGACTTCGAAACGCGGGAAAGACCTGCTCGCGAACCCGAAGGTGGTGGAGAGCATTTCCTTTCTGAGCAAGACCGCGATCGCACAGGCCGGCATGGAGGAGAAGGCAAAGGCCCTGAATCTGGTCTTCGATGGGTTGGAGGTCCAGGAGACCGTAGAGGGCGGAGATCGGGTGGACTGGGGGGATATTGAGTTGGAGATCATCGACGCCCCGGGCCATTCTTCCGATTCGATCGCGGCGTACATGCCGTCGGAAAAGGCCCTGTTTGCGTCGGATGCAGGTGGAATCCCCTTCGGGGACGATGTGTTCGCAGCCGGCAACTCGAACTTCACCAAATATCAACAGACCCTGGAGCGTTTCAACGAGTACGACGTGGAGATCCACCTGGCGGAACACTACGGCGCCTTCACCGGGGAGGACGCGAGGAATTACATGCCGAAATCGATCGCAGCGGCCAGGGAGACCCGGAAACTTCTGGAAGAATCGTACAGCCGTACCCAGAACGCCGAGGAGAGCACCCGGGAACTCACCGATCTCATCATGGAGCGTGCACCGGACTACTTCCTGCCGAAAGAGGTCATGGCGATGGTAATCGGTCAGATGATGAAACACATCGCCAAGTCACAATCGGAGGCGTGACGGAGAGGGCTTCGACGCAAGTGAATCGTACACCTATACGCACCCTGAACACGGCGGTATTCCTCACGGAACACCGCCGTGTTTTTCTAGAGAGGGCCTTGCCCGGGCCTATCCTGGACCTGGCATGCGGGGGAGGCCACAACGGGGTCTTTCTGGCAGCAGAGGGCCTCTCTGTCGTGTGCTGCGATCGATCTCCGGAGGCCCTGGAACGGACGCGAGCGTTGGCGGACGAACACCAGGTCACCGTGAGCTTGTTGGAAGCCGACCTGGAGAGGGAAGGGGCAAATCCGTTGCCCATCGACTTCTATGGAGGAATCCTGGTCTTTCGATACCTGCATCGTCCACTGATTATTCACATCAAGGAATCGCTCAAGGTGGGGGGCGTCCTCATGTACGAGACCTTCACGGTCGAGCAGCCCCGATTCGGAAAGCCGAGAAATCCGGACTTCTTATTGGAGAAGGGGGAGTTGCGAGGGTGGTTCGAGGATTGGGAGGTGATCGACTTCTTCGAGGGCATCCGGGAGGGCCCGGAGAGGGCGGTTGCCCAGATCGTGTGTCGGAAACCGGGGTGATCTACCTGCCCATCCGTCCTTGAATCAACCTATGGGCCGAGATATAAGGGCTCTCAGCGATGTGGCAAAGGAACCTACACCGGAAGCAAGGAGGATAATCGAACATGGGCCAGGGAGAAATCAACTGGGAACAAGTCCATGAGTGGGACGAGAAGTACTATCTCCACGTGAAGCAGGCCGCAAAGGAGTACAGGTTCCTGCCGGTGAGCCACACGGAAGGGAACTTCGTGCATCTGGTGGGAGGGCTGAAGCTCCTTGATTTTGTCAGCCAGATCATCGGCGCCAACCTGGGGTTCAAGCACCCGCGCGTCACGGCCGCCATCAAAGAAGCCGCGGACAAGGTCGGCTTCGTGCAGGAGCTCTTCTGTACGGAGTACCGCAGCCGGGCGGCGAAACTGATCATGGAAGATGTTCTGGGCGCTGACGACTGGGCCGGCCGGTTGCGGTTCGTGAACACGGGAAGCGAGGCGAACGAGCACGCCTTTGCGATCGCGAAGCAGGTCACGGGACGGCCGAACATCATCACCCGGGAGTATGCCTATCACGGCTCCACGAGCGGTGCTGCGGGTGCGTCCAGGAACCGCTTCTACCGCTCCTCCTTCGCGTGTCCCGAGACCGGGGAGATCCGCGATGTCCCGAATTTTCCCGGAACGGGCTTCCACGTCGTGCCCGCGCCTTACTGTTACCGATGCTCTCTGGGACACACCTACCCGTCGTGCAAGCAGGAAGACGGGAGGCTGGCATGCATTCTGGCCTCAGAAAACCTCATACGCACCCTCGGCGCGGAAACCGTAGCCGCCTTCGTCACGGAGATCTTCTATGGAGGCTCCTGCATCAACCCGCCTCCTGAGTACATCCCACAGCTCCGCGAGATGACCCGCCGGCTCGGGATTCTCTGGATCGACGATGAGGTGGTTTGCGGGTTCGGTCGATGCGGCAAGTGGTTTGCCTATCAGCTCTACGAGGGGGTCACGCCGGACATCATGACGATCGGAAAGGGAATGAACGGTTGTGCACTTCCGGGTGGAGGCGTCATCATCTCCAAGGAGATTGCGGAAGAGGTCGACCGTTACCGGTACTGGACCGGCAGCACCCACGCGGGGCACCCGATCGTGGCGGCCAGCGTGGCGGCGGCGGTCGAGTTCATGCTCGAGGAGAACATTCCCCAGGTTGCCGCCGAAAAGGGGGTGATTCTCGCTGAGAAGCTCCAGTGGCTCGAAAACCAGCACAAATGTGTGGGTCTGGTACAGAGCGTGGGACTCCTCGGCGGGTTCGAAGTGGTTAAGAACCGGAGCAGGAAGCAAGCGTTCATCGAAGAGGACCGGTTCGCGACATTCGCCGGGGATATCTCCGGGTACCCGGAGGTGATCATCTCCGAGAAGTGCGTACTGAACGGAGTGATGGTCGGGTCAAACGCGCCGAACTCGATCCGTGTCGCACCTCCCTTGACGATCAAGGACGAGGAGATCGAGTTCGGCTTCGAGGTAATCGACAAGGTCCTCACCGAGATCGACGAAATGTGCGATTGATGGGGGAAAGACCCGTCCTTCATCATCACCGAAAAACAGATCGACGAATGCGTGAGCGTACTCCGTGAGACAGTGGAAGAATTGCAGGACGTGCTTTTCTGACAGTTACGATATCGAAGATTGGGATTTGTTCCGCGCGTCAGTCCTCAAGAAAAAGATAATCATCCGTCTCAAAACATGATATACAGGGTCGAAGTTCTCTTGCCGCACGTGCTTGAACTCGTGGACATTCCAACATCCCGAAGAGATCCGTGACGGGTCCACCGGCAACAGAACGAAAGGAACCATCACATGGCGGCAAGAAAATCCTACGATGCCATCATCATTGGCGGTGGGCACATGGGCATTACGCTGGGGGCCTACCTGCAGCGGGCCGGGATGGAGACTGCAATCTTCGAACGGAGGCACGAAGAGGGCAGTGCGATCTACACCTCAGAGTGCACGGCACCGGGCTTTCTGCACAATCTCCATGCACAATACATGGAGTTCATCGATTGGATGCCCTTTTACCATGACTTCGGACTCGAGAAACTCGGCGCCAGGACGCTTTATCCCGTGGCCCAGTCCGGCATCGCCTTCTCCGACGGTCGTCCGCCGATCGTGCTGTACAGCGTGGAGAAGCCGGAGCACCTCGAGCTGTCGCGAAAGTCGATCGCGGCATATTCGAAGCAGGACGCAGAGACCTTCGTGGAGATCCGGAAGAAGTTTCAGGAGGCTGAACCGCTCATGGCCCAGCGATGCTACAGCCCGCCGGAGCTGCCGACCCCGGAGAACCCCGACCCTGACTATTTTTCCGGGCAAGTGATGCTCGATGCCCTCGGTCTTCCTGCACACTACGCCAAGGGCTCTTCCAGGGCGTTCATCGACTGCCTTTTCGAAACCCCGGAGCTAAGGACCCTTATGTACCGGAAGTGCGTGGAGTGGGGGACTCCGGTGGAAATGGAAGGAATGGGCATGGGTGCCCTCATGGCCTGCTTCTGGCTGGGTGAAAACTGGCGTCTCATGATAGGAGGCACGCACACCCTGGCCCATGCCATGGTCATGGCAGGGGTGCGGGAGGGGATGGATTTCTACGAGGGCTGCGAGGTGGTGAAGGTCCTCCTCAAGGGTGGAAAGGCCGTGGGGGTACAACTGAAAGACGGCACGGAAGTGGAGGCCAGGAGGCTGGTGGCCTCGAACGCGGACCTGAAGGCGACCCTGCTCGAGATGGTTGGGGAAGACAACCTGAGCCCCTTGTGGCGAAAGCGGGCCCGGGATTTCCGGATCGGTCCCTCTTGTGTGCTCGCCTCAACGGGAATGGCCCTGTACGAGGCTCCCAAATTCAAGAGCGCACGACACAACCCGGATATCAACAAGACCTTCTACACGGTTGTCGGATTCGACACGCCCGAGGAGATGCTTCAGTACTGTGGAGAGGCAGAGATCGGGAAGATACCCAGCATCCCCGGCGCCGGCATCTGGGTGAACAGCCTCTGGGATCCAACCTACGCACCCCGAGGAAAACACAGCCTCTGCGGCTGGTTCTTCTTCCCCAAGGCAAGTACGCACACCCGGGAGGAATGGCAGGAGGTCAAGGCAACCTATAATGAACGATTCCTCGAACGATTCCGGAACTGGGCCCCGAACATGACTCGGGCCAACGTCATCGAGGATTATTTCTACACCCCGCTGGATCAGCAGGACGAAATGCGCCTCATGGAAGGTGATTTCATGAACGGTGCCATGGCCCCGGACCAGACCGGACCGAATCGTCCCTTCCCGGAGGCTGCTCATTACCGGACCGAAATCGAGGGGCTGTACCTGTGTGGCCCGTACATGTTTCCGGGAGGAGGGGCAAGTGCAGCCACCGGGTACAACGCATTCAAGATCATCGCCGAGGATTTCGGCCTGGAGAAGTTCTGGGAAAGCAACGAACGGGGGTATTGATGGCCGGTCAAGCGAACGCCGCTGTGAAGGGACTCGGTTTTCGAGAACGCTTGGTTACGCCGGTGTTGGTTGTCTTCGTTGTCATGACCTTGTCTTGGATTGCATACAACCTCGCCTGGCGACTCGAGAACGCCACCCTTCACCGGGTTGTGGCCTCTGTGTCCGGAACCCTTCTGTTTCTCTCTGTGGTCCTGGGACCTTTGGCCGTCTATTGCATGGCCTATTTCAGAGGGGCGACCTTGAAAGAGAGGATTGGGGCGTCGCTGATCAATCCCTTCCTTTGGGCAACCAAAGAGTGCCTGCGGCTCTGCATCTCGTTCAGCCTTCTCGAATCGGTCTACTACTACTTCAATCCGCTCAATGTCTGGCTTGCCTTAGGCATTGCCGCCGAGATGGCCCTGGCGGAGATGATCTGCAGGCAACGACGAAGGAGTCAGGGAGCGGACATTCGCGTTCTTCAGCCAATTGCCGTGGCCGCCCTCCTGATCAGCCTGTCCCTGGTCATTTCTCTCTACCTTTGGGGTGAGGGCGAAAACGTGTACGCCATATTCCTCGAGGGGTACAGGGTCTTTTTCGGTCCGGGTACAGGCGTAGGGGTGAAGTTGTAGAACCCAGGAAGGGGAGAGAGGTGCGCGCAAACAGGCCTCAAGGCGTTCGCAAAGGAACCGTCGCGTTCCGCGGGAGTTTGCCCAGATCGTTGATAACAGCCTTTGTGGCCGTATGGGCCGGGCTTTTCATCCCTGCCATCGGCACCGGGGAAAGCAGCGGCCCGAGCGAGAGGCCGAACATCCTCTTCATCCTGAGCGACAATTTCCGGTGGGACTGCATGGGCTTCATGAACCACCCGTTCATCAAGACCCCGGGTCTCGACAGGCTTGCAGAGGAAGGGATCGTGTTCGAGAACGCCTTCAACACCACGTCCCTGTGCAGCCCCTCGCGAGCAAGCATCCTGACCGGCACCTACGCGCGCACCCACGGGGTGCTGAACAACCACACGCCATGGACCGGGCAGAAGCCCACGTTCCTGGAATACCTGAGCAAGGCGGGCTATGACACAGCCTTTATCGGAAAATGGCACATGCCGGGCAAGGGTCTTCCCGACATGCCGTACCTGGACCTCTTCGTTTCCTACACCTACAGGGAAGGGCAGGGGAGCTATTTCAACTGCCCCCTCATCGTGAACGGAAGGCCCGAACCGTCTGAGAAGGCCTACATCACAGAAGAGATGACCCGCCGGGCCATCGAGTTCATCGAGCAGAGGTCTTTCGGTCCAGAAGGGGCGAAGCGACCCTTCTGCATCTATCTGTCGCACCGGACGGCCCATCCCCCCTTTCACGCACCCCAAGGAATCGCGGGTATGTACGCCCAGGAGAAGGTTTCCCTGCCAAAGAGGGTCGATTCCTGGTTTTCGCGAACAAACGGAAATGTCTTCCAGGGGATCATGATGGGGTCGTACGAGGACCAGTACCGGAAATACTGTGAAGTCATCACCGCCATGGACCGGGATATCCGGGTGCTCGTGGACCGGGTGGACGAGTTGGGCTTCCGGGACAATACGATCATCGTCTATGCCGGTGACAACGGCATGATGTGGGGAGAGCACCGGCGTCACGGCATCAAATACCCGAACGAGGAGAGCATTCGGCTGGCCCTCATCGTGCGGTGTCCCTGGCTGGTCCGGGACCCGGGGCGGCGCAGATCCCAGATGGTCCTGAATGTGGACTTTGCGTCCACCTTCCTCGACCTGGCAGGCGTGACCGTTCCTAAAGAAATGGAGGGTCAAAGCTTCCTGCGCATTCTGGAAGACCCCGAAGCGCCCGGACGAAAGGCATGGCTGCTCGAATACTGGAAATACTTTCCGGAAAATTTCCCTAGCTATGTCGGGGTGCGCACGGATACGCACAAGTATATCGAATACGAGAAAACGCTCGAACCGGAACTCTTCGACCTGACAGCAGACCCGGGGGAACTCCGGAATCTTCACGGCACGCCCGCCGGTCAGGAAATCCTGCCTGACCTCAAGGGCATGCTGGAGGCCCTGAAAAACGGAGAAAGAATGTGAGCCCTCCTTCAAACAGTCACCCAACGGAACAAGCGTTTCGGGATTCGCCATGCTGAGGAATACCTTTTGTCACATTCCCGGAATCGGGGTGACCACGGAAAAGAGGTTGTGGGCGGACGGGATCGAGTCGTGGGAGAGTGCCTTGGAGCTGGGTTCAGGTCGCATGACGCCACGGCGAAGAGAGACGGTTGCAAGGTACGTGGCAGAGTCGAGAATCCACGAAGAGGGGCAAAATCCGAAATACTTTGCCGATCGCCTTCCAGCAAATCTCCACTGGCGGCTCTTTCCCGCATTCCGGGATGGAGTTGCCTACATGGACATAGAGACCACTGGGCTGGAACCCTGCGACCATTCGATCACGAGCATCGCCCTATACGACGGAAGTGAGATCAGGACGTATGTCCAGGGGCAGAACCTGGAGGATTTTGAGCGTGACATCGAAGACTACAAGATCATCGTTACGTACAACGGGAAGTGCTTCGACATACCCTTTATCGAGTGGTATTTCAGAACCCGGCTCGATCATGTGCAGATCGACCTCCGGTATGTCCTGAAGAGCCTCGGATACGCGGGCGGTCTGAAAGGGTGCGAGGCCCAACTCGGAATGGATCGAGGCGAGCTGACCGGAGTCGGCGGGTACTTTGCCGTGCTTCTGTGGAATGATTACGAGAGAAAGGGCAACGAAAAAGCCCTGGAGACGCTCCTTGCCTACAACGTCGAGGATGTCGTCAATCTCGAGACGCTCATGGTCATGGCTTACAACATGAAAGTGAAGGAGACGCCTCTTGGCGAAAGCCTTCTCATCGACCTCCCGATGAGACCGGAGATTCCATTCAAGCCGCACCTGGCAACGATTCAGCGGTTGAAGGACCGGATCGCCAGCCCAGGCCCCTGGTACTAAGCGAGGATCTCGCGAACCCGAAGGTCGGCCTCGCGAACTGCGTCGGGGATCTCCTCCCGCCGGGCCTGCTCCGAGTACTTGCGTACGTGCCGGGACCCTAATTCAGATCGAAAATGCGGGGAAGTTTCTTGTCCGTCGAGCCGTAGCGCAGTACATCCGGGTTGGGCCGGACCACGATGATGTCGCCCACTGGGGGTAGGGCCTGGTTTTTTCGGGCCGAGACGGGGAAAAGATCAAGTTTTTCCGGCTTTTACCGATTGGATAGGTATGGAGTCGTGTTTCAAGGAGGGGGGAATCCATGCCGCAGGCCGAGACGGAAGAAGAACCGGGACAGGCGCCGGTTGAGTGTGACAAGGACATGGCCTGTCTCAAGGGACAGGAAGGTTTCCCTCTTTGCCAGGTTGAAAAACCGATTGCAGACCTGCTTTTCGTTACGGCCAAACCCCTTCCTTCCTGCCGACATATGCGTTTCTTCGGAAACGGTGCCTACTGCACCTGCCCAGTGCGAAAAGAGCTCCACAAGCGTCACAAAGTGTAGCCCGCATTCTGCACGAATCTTTCGACGCGTTCGTTACGTTGCCACTTGATCTTATCCTCTAATCTCAAAGCCCTTCCGTTTGCCGGTGTCCCTCTGGCCCATTTGAAGGCCGGCATGTACAATGGCATCCAGGTAAAGACTCGAGAGCTTCCGGCAGAAGCGAAAAAGGAGAGAAAAAGATGAATCCAACTCAGGACCATCGGATGAGTTTTCTCAAGAGACCCGAACGGGACACGAAGAGCAAAGTGGCGATCACCTGCGGGAAGGAGTACGCCGAAGCAGAAAGGATGGTCAACGAGGCCCTGGACCTGTTAGGGATAGAGAGCCTGTGCAAACGAGGGGACAACGTCCTCGTAAAGCCGAATCTATGTCTCCCCACGCCACCCGAAGACGCGGAAACAACCCATCCCGCGGTCGTGGCCGCTGTCGTCAAACGGGCCAAGCAGGACGGGGGGACGGTGTGGGTTGGCGAATCCTGTGCCTGGCACTTTCCGATGGAACTCGTCTTCGAGACCACTCAAGTCCGGCAGGCCGCGCTGGACGCGGGGGCGGACGAGGTCGTGGATCTGGGCGCATGCGAGTTCGTCGACGCCGAAGTGCCGAATCCCCGTGTCATGAAGACGGCGGCCATTCCAAAGCCTGTGGTGGATGCGGACGTGATTATCAACCTTCCCAAGATGAAAAACAATTTTGTCACACTGACGACCCTGTCGATCAAGAACATGCTCGGGTTGTTGAGGCCGGAAGACCGGCATCCTTACCACCGAACCCCGATGGACATGGCGTGGGCTTGCAACGATATCTTCAAGATCATCAAGGATCAGCACAGGCTGACCCTGATCGACGGAATCTGGGGGGTCGAAGGCGCCACCCATGCGGGGCCGATCTGTAAACCGGGCGTGATCGTGGCCTCGGAAGACCCGATCGCGGCCGAGGCGATCGGAAACATGATCATGGGATATCATGCGCTCGAATCGGCCCAGGTGCAGATCGGGATGAAAGACGGGCTCGGGACGGGCGAACCGACCGAGATCGAGGTGGTCGGAGCCAGGGTCGAGGACGTGAGGCACCCGTTCGAGCGTTGCTTGATGTACTATGTTTCCAGATACCCGAACGTGTCCGAGTACTATGGGGGAACCTGCCAGGCTTGCGTATGGCCTGCTGTCGCGCTGCCTTCGGTGGTAGATCCGGACAAGAAGTACGCCGTGGTCGCCGGGGCGAGGGTGTTCATTGCCGACAAGCTCGAGGATGTGGACGAGGTCTACCTGGTCGGCACCTGCGCGTGTGCCGCGAGCCACCAGTTCGAAGGGTATATGGAAAAGGTGAATGCGGCCAAGAAGGTGATCAAGATGCCCACCTGCCCGGGACTGACGTATACGATCGAAGAGAGGATGGGCGGCGTGTACGACATGGCCCGGGACGGAGGATTTCCAGAACTCGTCATGGCTGACGGTCTCGCCTTCGTCCATCTGCCCGACAGTGTTCGGCCCGAGCTAGTACCGGAGGCGGTGGAGAGAAGGGAAGGGCGAAAGACAACCTGGCCCTAGCGGGGTG
>JAQYVQ010000458.1 GCA_030145435.1 Syntrophobacteria bacterium
GAGACCTGAACAGACTCACCACAGCGCTGCGCGACGTCTGCAGAGAGCGCGTCCTGGAGGAAAAGTGGCTGCTCGCCCCGTCGCGTCGTGTCGGGTTCCAGTGGCTCGACTCGGTGGCGCGTTCGGGACAGCCCCTATTGAACGTACGGGTGAAGACGCTCCGGCAAGTGGTCCTCGATCTGGCCGCTGGCGAGATGGCTCGAAAGGGCCTGACCTTCCTTGGCGGTGTGGAGGGCGAGGTGCTGGTCGATCGCGTGTTCGGACGCCTGAGGGCAGCAGGGGGCGGATACACGACCGGCCTGGAGCCGAGCCCCGGGCTGACCAGGACCCTGGTGCAGGCAATCCGCGATTTGCGGCTTGCAGGCTTGCGAAGTCCCAACGTCAAGGCCGGCGCTTTCGAGGTGAAGAGGAAGGGGGAGGAAATCAGGCAACTCCTCCTGGAATTCGAGAAGGCTCTCGAGTCGGAAAGGGTCGTGGACGATGCCGAACTGCTCCGCATGGCCGCAGAGACCTTGAAGAGCGACCCGGGAGCGCTCCCCAAAGATACGCTGGTCCTGGTCCCGGAAGACCTGGCCGAGGAACTGCGTCGTCTGGAAAAGGCCTTCCTGGAACACATTCCGCAGGAGCAGCGGATGTACCTCCCTGTGGACGAGCCCGGAACGCACGCCGAGGACGAGCCCTGTGACCGTGCGCTGCTTCGCTGGATCTCCCGGCCGGCCGAGGCCCCGGCGGCAGGGTCGGATGGAACGGCCGTGATCTTTCGCGCCGTGGGAGAGGCGAACGAGGTGCGCGAGGTGCTGCGGCGCTGTGTCGAAGGCGGGACCCCCTTCGACGAGGTGGAGATCCTGCACACGGATGGGGCCACATACCTTCCCCTCATCTATGAGACGGCCTGCCGGCTCACCGACGATGACACCGGGGAGTCGATCCCCGCAACGTTTGCCGAGGGCATCCCGGCCCGTTACGGCCGTCCGGCGCGTGCCCTTCTGGGATGGCTGTCCTGGGTCCGTGGGGGCTATCTCCAATCCGTCCTGACGCGCATGGTCCAGGACGGCCTCCTGCGAATCGAGGAGGCTGAGAGAGAGGGTCTGAGCTTTGCCGACCTGGGCGGCCTGCTCCGGTCTGTCCCGATCGGCAGCGGACGCGGACGATATCTGTCGAAGATCGACGGTGCGATAAACGCGGTCGAGAGGAACAGGGCCTCGGGCGTACGGGTTGACGAGGAAGGCGAAGAGGAGGGCGACGAGCCGTCACGCCTGGCTCGTCGCATCCAGGGCCTCGGGGCGATCCGCCGGCTTGTCCTGGGTCTTCTCTCACACGCACCTGAAAGGGCGGTCGGGCAGAGGGATCTGCTGGAGACGGCCCGCGCGTTCCTGGAAAGGCACGCCCGGCACACCAACCGGTTCGACGAATACGTTCGCGTGAGGCTTTCCGAGAGGATCGGAGAGCTTGCCGCTTGCCTGGGTGATGAGGACGTGAACGGGTTGGATATCTGGAAGTGGCTGACCGATCTGTGTCTGTGCACTCCGGTGCGTGGAGAAGGGCCGCGGCCCGGGCGCCTCCACGTGGCTTCTGTCCACGGCGGCGGCCACTCCGGACGGAAACACACATTCATTGTGGGGCTGGATGACAGCCGGTTCCCGGGCGCGGGCCTGCAGGACCCGCTCCTGCTCGACGGGGAGCGAATCCGGGTATCGGACGACCTGCCTACCGCGGGGAGCCGGTTGGCCGGGACGGTCCAGGGCTTCGCAAGGTTGCTGGCCCGGCTCCGCGGCAAGATTACGCTGAGCTACTGCTGCCGGAGCCTCGAAGACGACCGGGACCTGTTTCCGAGCCCCATGGTGCTGGCCGCCTTTCGGATCCTCTCCGGAAACCCGGAGGGTGACCAGGACGACCTGACCCGCTGGCTCCCGGATCCTGCCTCCTTTGCGCCGGACAATCTGGACCGCTGCCTCGACCTGACAGAGTCGTGGGTCTGGTGGATGTGCGCCGGGCCGGGGGTAGAGGACCCGAAGACGGTGATCGCCCGCAGCTTTCCCCATCTGGGGCGGGGATTCGTGGCGCGTGAGGCGCGGGAGAGCGACCGGTTCACCGAGTATGACGGTCATGTTCCTGAGGCGGGTCTGGATCTGGATCCGGCGAGGCCCGGCGGTCCGGTCCTGTCCGCGAGTGCCCTGGAGACGATGGGCTCCTGCCCGTTGGAGTATTTCTTCCGGTACGGCCTGGGGATCCGGCCACCCGACGAAATCCGGGTCGATCCGAGGATCTGGCTCGAACCGGCCGAACGGGGGCAACTCCTGCATGCGGCGTTCCGAAGGTTCATGAGCCGTCTGCGCGAACAGGGCCTGTTGCCCAACGTTGCGGAGCACGGGGGAATCCTATCCGAGATCCTCGAGGAGGAGATCGATCGCTGGAAAGACGTGAAGCCGGCGCCGAACCGGAACGTGATCGAGCGGGAGATCACCGAATTGCGACAGGCCTGCCGGGTCTTTCTTCAGGAAGAAGAGGAATTTTGCAAGCAGAGCAGGCCCTTCTGTTTCGAAGCCTCGGTGGGATTGCTGCCGGAAGGAAAAGGCACCCCCCTGGACACGCTCGAGCCGGTAGACCTGAAGTTGGGCGGCAACAGGGTCGTTCGCGTCCGGGGACGGATCGACCGCGTGGACGAGGTGCCGAATTCAGACGGGACGCGGTATTCCCTTTGGGACTACAAGACAGGAAGCAGTTGGAAGTACAGGAAAGACAAGGCCGGGAAGACGGGGGATCCCTTTCGCCAGGGACGGCTCGTCCAGAATGCGCTGTACCTGCGCCTGACCGAGGCACGACTTAAGGAAACGGTTTCGCCCGACGCGGCTGCCGTCCGGTTCGGCTATTTCTTTCCAACCTTCCGTGAGCATGGAGAGCGGGTTCAGTGGGAGGCAACGGAACTCGAGGGTGGGACAAGGGTCATGGGGTTCCTCTGCGAGATGATCGCATCCGGAGCTTTCCCGTTTACGGACGATCCGGACGATGCGCGCTTTAGCGATTACGTGGACGCCTTTGGGGAGGCGGGTGCCACCGCAGAAGCGACCACACGCAAGACCGGGAACACGGAGAACGAGGCCCTCGGGCCGTTCCGGAGGCTGAGGGGCTATGAGCAGGAAGGATAGGGGCGGTTTCGTCCCTCCCGACCAGGTTGAGCGAGACCGGATCGTGGACGATCTGGCGAGGAACATGCTCGTGGAAGCGGCCGCCGGGACGGGCAAGACAACGAGCATCGTAGAACGCATGGTCGCGCTGCTTGCCGGGGGGAAGTGCGGGAGCATCCGCAACCTGGCCGCGGTGACGTTTACCCGCAAAGCGGCTGCCGAACTGCGGGGGCGGTTCCAGATCAGGCTGGAAAGGGCGGTCCGCGAAACAGACGGAAGCGAGAGAGAAAGGCTGGAGCGTGCCCTGGCCAACATCGAGCAGGGTTTCATCGGTACGATCCACTCCTTCTGTGCCCGACTTCTGCGGGAACGGCCGGTCGAGGCAAAAGTGGACCTCGCTTTTGAGGAGATCGACGAGGATGTGGACCATCGGCTTCGTACAGAGGCCTGGGACGAGTTCGCAGCCGGGCTGCTGCTCGAAGATGTGGACGGGCTGCAGGAAGGTTTGGACCGTCTGGGTCTCAGGCTGGAAGATCTCGAGGACACCTTCATGCGGTTCGCCGACTTCCCGGACGTGGAAGAATGGCCCGTGCCGGATGGGGGGAGGAACGAGCCTGACCTGACCGATGCACGCGAAGAGCTTCATCGATATTTGGCGCACATGCGGCGCCTCGGGCCCGACCTGCCTGCCGAGTCAGGAACCGACGCCCTCATACCCGAGTTCAAGCGCTTGCCGAGGATTATCTCCCACTATGGGGATCTGGGTAAGGCGAGTCGGCTCATCGAGGTGCTCTCGCTCTTCGACAAGAACGGCAAGGCCATCCAGAAGGAATGGATGCGGGATGGCCGTTTCACCCGGGACGACGCCAGGCAGGAGGGGGCCCGATGGGAGCGGTTCCGGGCAGAGGTGGTCCAGCCCGCCCTTTGCGCCTGGTACGAGTACTGCTACCCCTCGGTCCTGGCGATCATGTTCCGGGCCCGGGAGATCTACGACCGTCTGCGAACAGAGCGAGGCCTCCTCAATTTTCAGGATCTGCTGATCAAGGCGGCGGGGCTTCTCCGGGATAAGCCGCATGTGAGGCGGTATTTCTGTGATCGCTTCCAGTTCCTCCTGGTGGATGAGTTCCAGGACACGGACCCGGTTCAGGCCGAGGTGATGATGTTGCTCACCGCCACGGACCCAAAGGAGACCGAGTGGAGGAAGTGCGCGCCCCGGCCCGGTTCCCTGTTCGTCGTGGGGGACCCGAAGCAGTCGATCTACCGCTTCCGCCGGGCCGACATCGTGACCTACAACGAAGTGAAGACGATAATTCGTCGGGGGGAGGGGCCGGAAAAGGAAGGGATCGTCCTGCAGCTCTCCACGAACTTCCGAACTGTCGGGTCGGTGATCGAATGGGTCAATGATGTGTTTTCCCCGGAGGACGCGCCTGCAGACGATTCCTCGGTAGCGAACCTTCGCTTTCCTCCCGAAGATACGGACGCGTCTCCCGCATATGTGTCGCTGGAGACGGGCCGTGTGGGGGGCAGGACGGGTCGGCTCCAAGGGACCTATCTGTTGTCCATCCCGGAGGGCTGCGGCAATACGGAAGAGGCGGTCGACTACGAGGCCGATTTCATCGCCCGCACCATCCGACACGCCATCGACGCTGGAATCACCGTGGCCCGGACGGAGAGGGAGCTGGCGGAAGGCAAGCCCGAAGGGGCCGGTCCCGGCGATTTCCTGATCGTGACCTTCAGGCGAAGGTATCTGAGCCTTTACGCGCGCAAGCTCCAGGACCTCGGCATTCCGCACAAGGTGAGCGGAGGGACGGCGCTTAACGAGGTGGGCGAACTCAAGCTGCTGCACCTGTGCCTCAAGGCCGTTGTTTCGCCGGACGACCCGGTGGCGCTCGTGGCCGTGCTCCGCAGCGAGCTGTTTGGCGTGAGTGATCGAGCGCTCTACGCCTTCAAGAAGATGGGAGGGGTGTTCTCTTTCCGGGAGGCGGTCCCGGCCGGTCTGGGGGAAGACAATACCGAGGCCCTCCAGGACGCCTTCGAACGTCTGGGACGATATGCGCGCTGGCTCAGGCGCATGCCGGACTTGGCCGCCATCGAGAAGATCACGGCCGACCTCGGGCTGATGGCTCTTGCGGGCAGCCGCCCCGGAGGAGACGTACAGGTGGGAAGCCTGGCCAAAGCGATCGAGATCCTGCGGGCCGCGCAGAACGAGAAGTGGACGAGCGAGCAAATCGTTGGGCACCTTGGGCAGCTCGTGAACCTGGAAGCGACTCACGACGGGGTTTCCGCCCGTTCGGGAGAGGGGCCTCACGTGCGCATCATGAACCTTCACAAGGTCAAGGGCCTGGAGGCGCCGGTCGTGTTCCTTGCCGACCCTTCCGGGGAGCACGATCACGGGGTCCAGCTTCACATCGACCGCTCCGCGGACCGGGTTCTGGGGTACATGGCCGTGTACGGCCGAAAGAGGGGATATCAATTTCCGTTGCTCGCACACCCGGAAAGATGGGAGCATTTCCAGGAAAAGGAAAGGGCTTTTGTCGAGGCCGAGGCGCTTCGCCTTCGGTACGTGGCCGCCACGCGGGCCGGTTCGGCCATGATCGTTACGCAGCGCCCGAGCCGCGGAGCGAACCGGAGGAACCCCTGGAAGGCCTTTGCTTCCTACCTGCCCGAGGAGGCCCTGCTTCCGGATCCCGGGCCTCAGCGAGCACCGGCGGGAGCGAGGACGCCCCTTGCCCAGGCCGAGGTGAACGAGGCGAGCGCCATGCTCGAAGACCGGTTGGTCGAGGCTATGGTGCCCACCTTTGACGTGCAGCCTGCGAAGAAGTACGCCCTGGCATCCACCGGGCAAGGTACAGCGGAAGAGACCGGGACGGCCCCCGCCGAAGGTTCTGTGTCTTCCGGCCTCGAGCCTGCCGAGGACGGAGAGCACGGGGTCGAATGGGGCACGGTCATCCACCTGCTGCTGCGGGTTGCCACGGAGAACCCGGAGGGAGATCTTCAGGGACTCGCCCAAACGGCACTCGTGGAACAGGGGCTCGATGCGAATTTGGCGGAGATCGCAGTGGAGACGGTGAACTTCGTGATGGAGGCAGAGATATGGCGGCGAGCCATGGCGAGCCAAAGGCGCCTCGCGGAAGTTCCCTTTGAGATCCTGTTGGAGCGCGAGGCCTCTGTTCCGGTCCTGGTCCGTGGGTCGATCGATCTGGTGTTCGAGGAGTCCGACGGGTGGGTGATCGTGGACTACAAGACGGACAGCGTTCCGGGCGGCAAACCGGATGCACTGGTCGACAAATACGCACCCCAGGTTCGCCTGTATGCGGACTCATGGGAACGGATTACCGGGGAGAAGGTGAAGGAGATGGGCCTGTATTTCTCCCGAGCAGACATGTTCGAAACGGTCGGATTCTAAGGCGGACAGAAGGCGAGAACGAGGAAGAGAATCGAGGAAACGATCAACACCCCTCTCAGGATCGTCAATTCATTCCACAACCGTCCAATGTGAAACGGCCCTTTGGCAGCATCCTGATCCATGTTCCATGCTCCTACCGCTGTTGCCGGATCCCGCAAAACCAGAACACCACCACACTACAGCAAAGTCCGGGCCATTCTTCCAAAAAGGCCGTTTTGGTCAATCAGATCAGCCAGTTATCAGCGTTCGAATCGGGCGGCCGAAGGAGGGCAGGGCGTCAAGATCTTGTCTCATTTGGGAAGGCTTTTTCTCACGGAACCTTTCTATAGAACCCTGCATCCAAAGGATGCTTACCTTTGATAATTACCCATCCAGGAACTGAATCCGTGTCAGTTCGCATTGGGAATGCGCCCTCGACGGGGTTCTGCACATACAACCGATTGCCATAAGAAGAGAGGAGAAAAGGAATGGCGGAGAAGAAAGTCGTAGATCCCAAGGATCTGACCAGCTGCGAAGCAACGGAGAAGATGCTGGTAAAGGCCCGAGCCGACAAAGTGGTCATCTCCTTTGACCGGGCAACGGAAATGAAGGCCTGCCCGATCGGAGCGGACTCGGCATGCTGCAAGCATTGCTCCATGGGTCCTTGCCGGCTCGTGTCCAAAGATCCCTATGCCAAGGAGGGGGTTTGCGGGGCGACTATCGACACCATCGGTGCGCGGAATTTTGCCCGGATGGTGGCCAGTGGGGCAGCTGCCCACACGGACCACGGGATGTCCATGCTGGATCTCTTCCGGGAGGTGGTGGCCGGAAAGATCCCGGAGTACTCGATCAAGGACCCGGAAAAGCTGAAACAGGTCGCAGCCTCCGTGGGCATAGAGGTCGAAGACCGGGAGATCGCGGACATCGCCAAGGACCTTTACGTGGAGCTGGAAAGGACCTACACCCAGGTGGAGGGTGAAATCCCCTTTGCGAAGAGAGTTCCCCCGAAGACCCTCGAGAATTGGCGCAAGCTGGGTATCGTTCCGCGGGGGGCCATGCGGGAGATCATGGAACTCATGCATCGGACACACATGGGCGTGGACCAGCACTACGAGAACATCGTGCAGCAGTGCAGCCGTACGGCACTGGCGGATGGCTGGGGCGGCTCCATGGTGGCCACCGAGATATCCGACATCCTCTTCGGCACGCCGACCCCGGTCGCAGGGTACGTCAACATGGGGGTGCTGGACGAGAAGCAGGTCAACGTCTGTATTCACGGTCACGAGCCGAACCTGTTCGAGTCGATGTTGATATCCGTCAGGGACCCGGAGATGGTCAAGAAGGCGAAGGAAGCCGGGGCCGAGGGCATCAATCTGGTGGGCATGTGCTGCTCGGGTGCGGAGATGCTCTCCCGTCACGGGGTGCCCCACGCAGGCAACTTCATGTCCACCGAGGCCCTGCTCGTCACCGGCGCGGTAGACGCCATGGGCGTGGACGTTCAATGTATCAAGCAGGGGCTCTCCAAGGTAGCGGAGTGCTACGACACCAAGCTCTTCACCACGAACCCACGCTGTCACATCGAGGGGACCGAACACATCGAGTTTCACGAGCACAAGCCGAGAGAGTGTACGGACAGAATCGTGAGCCTGGGCATCGAAAGGTTCAAGAACCGCAAGATGCCCGTGGACGTGCCTCAGATCAAGAACATCGGGATTCACGGCTTTTCCCACGAGTACATCAACTATATGCTCGGGGGAACATACCGCTCTTCTTACACACCCCTGAACGACAACATCATCAACGGCAGGATCCGGGGGGTGGCCGGAGTCGTCGGCTGCACCAACCCCCGTGTCAAGCAGGACTGGGTGCACGTGGAACTGGTCAAAGAGCTGATCAAGAACGACGTGCTGGTCCTCCAGACGGGCTGCTCGCAGATTTCCCTGGCCAAGGCCGGTCTCTACACCCCGGAGGCGGCGAAGTTTGCGGGAGCGGGACTGGCCGAGGTCTGCGAAACCGTGGGCATGCCCCCCGTTCTGGGAGTCGGCTCTTGCGCGGACAACAGCCGCATTCTGATCGCGGCTTCGGAGATGGTGTTCAATGGAGGGCTCGGAGAGTCTATCGCGGACTTGCCCGTGGCTGGCGCCGCCCCGGAGTGGATGAGCGAGAAGGCCATCTCCATCGGTCAGTATTTCGTAGCTTCCGGTGTTTACACCGTGTTCGGGGTTACCTTCCCGATCGCGAAGAATACAAAGTTCCACGATCTTCTCTTCAGAGGTCTCGAGGAAGAGCAAGGCATGGGCAAGTGGGGCTTTACCCCGGATCCTTACGAGATGGCCAAGTTGATGATCGAGCACATCGACAAGAAACGAAAGGCCCTTGGCATCGATAAGGCCAGGGACCGTGTTCTCTTCGACATGGAGGCAAGGCGTCAGCTGGACAATGCCGTTTAATACCTTCGTGATCTGCCACAACCCTCTGGGTCAGGTCGTCATTCGATTGATTGCTACGTTGACAATGGCGACCTGACCCT
>JAQYVQ010000483.1 GCA_030145435.1 Syntrophobacteria bacterium
CCCTCCAGTGCGGGGCCGATCTCGGTGCGCAGCCTCTTGGCCAGGTTGCCCAGCGCCTTGCGGGCCGCCCGGTCATGGTCCAACCCGCCCCCTTTGGCCTCCAGATCCAGCGTAACAACCGTCCTGCCCGTTGCGGGAGCGATGCCCTCGACGATGCCCCTAGCCCGGTAAAAGGTGAGCCCGGAGGTCTCGCTCGAGAACCGAAGAGAGACATCCCCGACCACCAGGAAGTCGACCTCACCGTCGAAGAGCTTCCGAGCCTGCCCCGGGCTCGGCCGTTCCTGGAGAGAAGAGGCCGCGATAAGATCCCGGGTCTTGAACCCTGCCTGTTGCAGCCCCTCGAGGACATGGCTCTGTATCGGCGAGGTACCCAGGTGCCTGTCTATTCCGGCCTCGAAGATCGCCACCCCCACACGATAGTCGCCAGGTACGGGGATCCGGTAGGTGAAGACAACCTCCCGCGCATCCCAGTTCTCCCACGGGGGCGCCCCCTCTCCCGGCTCGGGCCCCACAGCCAAGAGCCTCCCCCAGTCGATCCCGATCGCGATCTCTTCCAGGGCCCTGCGATTCGAGACGACCCGGTAGACCCACAGCTCGGCTTCCCCCCCCATCCCGGTCTGCCCCTCGGCCTGAATATCACAGCCTTCCGGGGCGCGCTTCGCCCTGAGCGGCAAATTCGGAACGGGCTGGCCGGAGGGGCCCAGGGCCGCCACCCGCAGGGGTTCGGCAAGGGGCCTTCCGGGTCTTCCCCTTTGTGCCTCCCCACCGACTCGGACGAGACGAATCCCCTCGAGCACCTCCGCCCTCTTCTGCCCCATTTCCGCGCGGGAGGGGACCGCCGGAGGGCTGTACCCGAGTCCCAGGATCATCTTTGCGTCCACAGCCGCGCGGTCCGTGGAGAGCATGGCCAGGGAGTACTCCCGCAGGGCATCAGCCCGGTTTCCCGTTCCCAGAGAGGATTCCGCACCCGCGAGGTGTTCACTTCGTTCACGAAGATTCCTCTCGATCTCCTCGCGAAGCTGGAAGGCCATGGCCGATTTGTCCAGGACGGCGACGGAACACTGGATTCCCTTTTCTTCGTCCCGGGTACGCGCCTCGATTCGAACCCCCTTCAACGTCTTGTCGACAAACTCCTGGGTCTGGACCGACATCGAGTACGCGTGGGTCCCCTTCCCGTCCTTCTGCTCTTCACGCTGCATGTCCTCGACCACCTGGATGACCTTCACCTCCAACTGTTTGGCCACCTCTGCCCGCGCCGCCTGGTCCGCCTCGAGTCGGTCCGTAGCCGCCTCGCCGGTCAGGGCCACACACCCCCTCCCGACGATGGTTCGATCGGTTCGATACCGCTCCTCTGCGGGCCCCTTCGCCGCGTCAGGGGTTTGTCCGGACCGGGTCGCGCATGCGCACAGGGCCAGACACAACAGAGCAGACACAAGAGCGTACAAAGGGCTTCTCACTGGATCATTCCCTTCTCTGTGAGAGTCGGTCATATGGCTAAGTCCTCGTCGGGTCGTCCCGATCCGCAAGCCACCAGTCCGTGGAATCGGTCTCCATGGCAAGGCGGGCGAGCTGCCGGGCCGGTTCCGTGGAAAGCCTCTGATAAGCGTGCTCCATCCAGGGACCGGTCTGGGGGTTCCCTATGTCCGCCTGCTCCTTGACGTGAAAGAGCAGATCCAGCTGGTCCGCATCGTTGGCCAGGATCGCCTCCGGGGTCTTCTTGTCGTTGAATTCCCGAACCAGGGCGGCGATTTCCTCGCCAAAGGGCAACCGCTCCGAGAGCTCCGACAGAACCTTTTCCTCGTTCGATTCCACGTACTTCTTCTGCACATAGTTGAGATCACCCATCCGGGCCTCGGGGAAGTCGTGAAAGAGGCACATCTTCAGCAACCGGCCCATGTCGATCCCGTCGGAAAGCTGGCCGAGGACATAGGCAACAAAGAGCGTACGACAAGTATGGTCTGCAACGGATTCATCCCCTGATCCCAGGTACGGATAGCCGCTCCGAGCGAGCCTTTTCAGGAAGCCTGCTTCAAAAAGAAAGTCCACAAGGGCCTTCATCTGTCATTTCCCTCCTCTTCGGGGTCGAAATCCCTTTGCATTTTCCACGCATCCAACGATTTGGAATAACAAAACCTCGTGTGCTAGACTACGTTCTATTATCATCCAGTATCTAAGCATTCCACAGGTGGGAATACAAGGAGCCCTCATCCATGAAACACCCTGGACTATCGCAGAGCCCCGGCAAGTTCAAGCTTCTCGTTACCATGGCCGTCCTTGCCCTGGTCTTTCTCTTCGCCTTTCTCACCGACAGGCTGCCCGGGGTGCTCGATCGCTCGGTTTCCGGGCCTCTGCCCCTGGCAGAGGCAGAAGAGGCAAAGACGTCGGAGGCCTCGTCCGAAAAGGCGGAAAAGGCCGCAAACTCGGTGATCGTGTACGTCACCTCCTGGTGCCCCGCCTGCAAGATGACAACAGACTACCTGAAGGACAAAAAGATCCC
Organism: Syntrophobacteria bacterium; assembly: GCA_030145435.1. GTDB lineage: Bacteria > Desulfobacterota > DSWW01 > DSWW01 > DSWW01 > S015-6. Next base: position 2,498 of record JAQYVQ010000483.1, read on the forward strand.
CTTTGTCGTCAAGGACGTGGAGCGGAACGAGTCGTACATGAAGGAAATGGTCAAGAAGGTGGGCGGATACAGGGGTGTACCCGTACTCGATATCAACGGGAGGATCTTGCTGGGCTTCAACCCTCAGGTTCTGGATCAACTGGCCCAGTAGACCTGGTGAACCTGTTCCCTAGTGATACGTGCCCAAAATGGGCTATTAGCATTTAGCTCTTAGCCACCATCCCCGATAGAATGGCCGCCATGGGGCGGCTGGGTGGGCTGATAGCTAACAGCTAACGGCCGACTTCTCAAACCGCCCGTACGCGTGTCCCTTCTATTCATCGTACTTCAGCAGACTAAACACCTCCCGGGAGCCGAGCTTGTCCCGTCCATTCAAGAAAGAAAGCTCGATCAGGAAACAGCACTCCACGACCTGGCCGCCCGCCTTTTCCACGAGACGGCATGCTGCCGCGGCCGTCCCTCCCGTGGCGAGCAGATCGTCCACGACCAGGATTTTCTGACCCGCCTCGACTGCGTCCTCGTGCATCTCGATCGTGTCCGTACCGTACTCGAGTTCATAGGTCTCCAGGATCGTCTTGGCCGGAAGCTTTCCGGGCTTGCGCATTGGAACAAAGCCAACACCCAACCGATATGCCATGGCAGGGCCGAAGATATACCCCCTCGCCTCGATGGCCACCACCGCGTCGATTTGCCTTCCCTCGTAGCGCTCACTCAGGGCGTCCACGGCCTTTGCAAAGGCCTTGCCGTCCTTCAACAAGGTAGTGATGTCATAAAAAAGGATTCCTTCCTTAGGAAAATCCGGAACTTCTCGAACGACCTTCTTCAGCTCTTCCATCCTGATCACCCCTCTTCCGATTCTTGCGTCCTGTTAAGGTAGATAGTCCATCGGGTCCACCGCACGCTCGTTCTTACGCATTTCGAAGTGCAGATGATACCCGGAGGCCCTTCCGGTATTGCCAACCTCTGCGATCACTTGCCACTTGTTCACCTGCTCATCCACGTCCACCCGGTTCCGTAGATTGTGACCATAGACCGTGTGGAACCCCCCGCTGTGCTGGATGATGATCAAATTCCCATAACCGGAGATTCCGTTGTCGCTGTAGATTACCTTCCCCTTCTCTGCAGCCCGGATGGGTGTACCTTTTGGCGCGGCGATGTCGATTCCGTCATGGGGTCGACCCTTTCGCGGCCCAAACCAGGAGGTCACCGGCCCCTTTACGGGCCAGATGAAGCTGAGCTTCGCAGTGGACGGGCTCGACTTCGATGGAGCAGGCTTGGAGGCAACGGTCCGGCCCGGGGGCGTGCTTCCCTTCTTGTCCTTGGCGGGTGAAGCCGACTTTTTCTTCGGGCTTGCGGCACCGGAGGGGGGCTGCGTCGGGGCGGCCTTGACCTTGCGCACCGACTTTGCCCCGGGGATGAAGACCTCCTGGCCCACGACAACATGCCCGGGATCCTTGATCCGGTTGGCCCTGCACACCTTCTTCATGTTCACCTGGTAGGTATAGCATATCCTCCACAGGGTCTCCCCTTTCCGGACCTTGTGATGGACCCCTTTCCTCGTCTTGAAGAGGACAGGGGCGCACCCCCCGAGGCCCGCCCCGACCACAATCAAAACAGAAACGACGAGGGCAAAGCTACGCTGTCGCCTTGGACTCAACAGGCTCCCCGTTCCCGGATCTTTTCCATGGCGCAACGGACTGCCTCCTCTGGCCCGTCCGTCTGGACAACGCCTGGGTCCAGATCCCAAGTGTGAAGCCCGACACAGGGGACGCCGATCTTTCTTGCGATGGCAATCTCGGAAAGCGTGCCATAGCCGCCGGAAACGGCAATCACCGCGTCCGCAGACCTGACGAGGACCACATTCCGGGCGTGTCCCATGTCGGTAACGACCTTCAGGTCTATGTAAGGGTTCGCATCCGAAGCTGAGGCGCCGGGGAGGATCCCGACGGTGAGTCCCCCGGCATCCTTCGCTCCTTTTGCGGCTGCCGTCATCACGCCTCCCAGCCCACCACAGAGTAGAACCGCTCCTTGACGGGCGATTTCCCTGCCAACTTCATAGGCCGCCCGTTCGATATCCGGCCCGCAGGAGGAGGCCCCCAGCACACCGATCTGGATTCGTTTCGACATCAAATCCCCCACTATGCGCTTGGATACCGGTCTCCACCTCATCCTGCGGCTCGCACCTCCGTGCAGCGAGGCCGGTCATCGCGCCGCCTCAGGGTGGAGACAGACCGAAGATGCCGGGCAACTGAATCACTCCGAGACTCGCCAGGGTGACCACGGCGCAGGCGATCGTCACCCCGCACAGAATCGCCGGAAATGCCTTCCAGACGGGTATCCGGAACAGGAAG